>JAHHKH010000144.1 GCA_018679695.1 Maribacter sp. | reverse complement strand
TATACTGACTCTTATCGTAATAACGACAATGGTCAATGCACAGGAAAAAGAAATGCCACCTAAGGGAGGTGAACCAAAAGATTTTAACCTACCTGAAAAAGAAGTTGTTTCCTATGATAACGGCCTTACCTTGGTAATGGTTCCTTATGGTTCAATACCTAAAGCCACTATTCGATTTAGTGTAAAGACCGGGAATATCAACGAAGAAGAAAACCAGGTATGGTTAGCGGATCTAATGGCAGACTTACTGGAAGAGGGTAGCCTAACCAAAACTTCGAAACAAATAGCTGATGAGATGGCAGGTATGGGAGGAAATCTAAATATTGGGGTTGGTGTGCATACTTCATCGATTTCGAGTGCTGTATTATATGAATTTGCCCCTAACGCGATTGAGTTGATGGCCGATGTATTAAGAAATCCGAAATGGCCTGCTGAAGAATTGGGTCGATTAAAAGATGATATTAAAAGGGATCTTGCCGTACGGCTCTCCCGCCCACGTGCCCAAGCCATGAAGGACTTCTTCGCGACCATTTATCCAGACCATCCTTATGGAAGATATTATCCGACCGATCAAATGATCGATTCATATACCCTTGAAGATATCAAACAATTCTATGAATCAAATTTTGGAGCAAAGCGCACAACTATTTATATCGCGGGAAATTTCGATAAAGAGAAAGTTAAGGCGGCAGTTGACAGATCAATGTCAGATTGGCGTGAAGGCTCCGAATCCAATTATCCAATAGCAAGTCCGGTTACCTCGAATACCGTACAGATCATTGATCGCCCAAATGCCCCTCAGTCAACGATATATTATGGTTTACCTGTGGTGGATCCATCCAATGAGGATTACATTGCCCTTGATATCACCAATTCCATACTCGGAGGTTCCTTTGCTTCAAGAATTACCAGTAATATACGGGAAGATAAGGGGTATACGTATTCTCCTAGAAGTAGTATTCAAGAAAATTATAAGTCGGGCATTTGGTTTGAAAGTGCAGACGTCACCACTGAACATACCGGTGCCTCCTTATTTGAAATAAATAAAGAGATAGAAAAATTACAGAACGAACCGCCTACCCAGGAAGAAATGGACGGTATTATCAATTATGAATCTGGGATTTATGTTCTTCAGAATTCTACACCCAATGGTATTATAGGTCAACTTATATTCTTGGATACCCATGACCTTGATGAGTCATTTCTCTCCAATAAGGTAAAAAATATGCATGCAATTTCCCCCGAAAAGGTTCAAGAGATGACAAAAAAATATATAAGGCCAGAAAAAATGACCCTTATCGTTGTTGGGGACAAAAATAAAATTGAACACCAAATTCAAGAAACTGTCCAAAAACCATTGAAACAATAACAAAGAAAAAAGCCCTGTTAAATCAGGGCTTTTCTTTAAATTCCATCTATCTGATCAATTTTTTATATTTGATCCGTTTTGGGATCAAATCCCCACCTAATCGTTTTTTCTTGTTCTCCTCATAATCAGTGAAGGATCCTTCAAAGAAGTATACCTGCGAATCGCCCTCAAAGGCCAAAATGTGGGTGCAGATCCGATCCAAGAACCATCTATCATGCGAGATCACCACGGCACAGCCAGCAAAATTTTCCAAACCTTCTTCCAGAGCCCTTAATGTATTCACATCTAAATCATTGGTAGGCTCATCTAAAAGTAATACATTGCCTTCTTCCTTTAGGGTCATCGCCAAATGCAGTCGGTTACGTTCCCCACCAGAAAGCATACTTACTTTTTTGTTCTGCTCGCTTCCTGAAAAGTTAAAACGACTCAAATATGCCCGAGAATTCACCTGTCTTCCTCCCATCATTATCAATTCCTGTTCATCACTGAAATTTTGCCAGATTGTTTTGTCTTGATCGATGTTCGAATGACTCTGATCAACATAGGCTATTTTGGCGGTGTCGCCAACAACGAATTCCCCACTGTCAGGGGTTTCCTCTCCCATTATCATCCTAAAGATAGTTGTCTTTCCTGCACCATTGGGACCAATCACCCCAACGATACCGGCCTGTGGCAGTTTAAAATTCAAATCCTCATAAAGCAATCTGTCGCCATAGCCTTTACTTACTCCCTTGGCCTCAATCACATTGGTGCCCAAACGAGGGCCATTTGGAATATAAATTTCCAATTTCTCATCGAGCTGTTTTTGATCTTGACTCATGAGTTTGTCATAATTCTTTAAACGGGCCTTTTGTTTGGTCTGCCTGCCTTTTGCACCTTGACGTACCCATTCAAGCTCACGTTCCAAGGTCTTTTGTCGTTTGGATGCTGTTTTGCTCTCCTGTGCCAATCGTTTTGACTTTTGATCCAACCAACTGGAATAATTCCCTTTCCAGGGAATGCCTTCCCCGCGGTCCAATTCCAATATCCATCCTGCTACATTGTCCAAGAAATAACGGTCGTGCGTTACTGCGATAACAGTGCCCTTATATTGGGCCAAATGATGTTCTAACCAGTGTACCGATTCTGCATCCAAGTGGTTGGTAGGCTCATCCAATAGCAAGATTTCAGGTTCTTGCAATAGTAACCTGCACAAGGCCACACGTCTTCTTTCCCCACCTGAAAGAATAGCTATTTTCTTATCAGGTTCCGGAGTACGTAGGGCGTCCATGGCTATCTCTAACTTGGTATCGAGTTCCCATGCATTGCTTGCATCGATCTGATCCTGTAGCACCGCCTGCCGGTCCATTAATTTCTGCATTTTATCTGCATCCTCATACACTTCCGGAAGCGCGAACATATCATTGATCTTGTTATATTCATCGAGGACAGCCACAGTTTCGGATGCTCCTTCCCTTACTACTTCCAGGACCGTCTTTTCTTCATCCAGCTGAGGTTCCTGTTCTAAGTATCCAACGTTGTAACCTGGGGAAAACACAACATCGCCCTGATAGTTTTTGTCGACACCCGCAATAATTCGCAACAGTGTGGATTTACCCGATCCATTCAGTCCTAAAATCCCTATTTTGGCTCCATAAAAAAAGCTTAGATATATGTTCTTAAGAACTGGTGTATTCGCGTTCTTGTACGTCTTTGTAACCCCAGACATGGAGAAAATGACCTTCTTATCGTCAGACATTTGATACTGATTATTAGATTAATGGATAGTTAGACTCGTCCTTTGAGTGCATTGAAAACCCAAGCAATGGCAAAAAAACCGATACCTACTGAGGCAAAACCCCATCCTGCAACTTCGTCATACCTAAAAGCGCCAAGGGCAATTAAACCAAGTCCTACAATTATCATGATAAAAGTGGCCCAGGCCAAAACGGTATTCTTATTCATTCCCATTTTACTTTGGTTTGGTTTATGGTAAATTCAAATATCGGAATTTTTAAAAGAATACCTTACAAAGGCGAGACTTTATTGTTCAAAAGGGAAGGTTATTCCGTTCTGAATACGAACTGTCTCCAACAATTGCGCCAAGTCCAAACTATTTTGATAGCTCCATAGGTTACTTTCCAATTTATGGGCCTGCAGGCAGGCATGTACCTCTTCGATCTCGTAGGTATATCCATTTCCAGGTGCTGGGAGATCAAAATTCTGAATTTCCCCGCCTTTAACCAATGTATATCCCTCTGCTTCATGCCAGCGAGGTTTTAAATAGATAGAACCCGCACTTCCCGAAATCTCGGCTTCCATTTTTGATTCTGATGTAAGACCACTATATAAAATGGCCTGTGCATTTGGATATTCAAAAATCATGGATGTTTGTATTTCGACCCCAGTCTTATAAAATTTCGAGGAAGATTGTATTTTTTCCGGTATTCCCAATAAGAGATATGATAAAAATATTGGATAGATACCGATATCAAGTAAAGAACCGCCCCCTAGTTCGGGGTTTAATAATCGCCCTTCTTCGGACCTATCCAAAGCGAAAAAAGCAAAATCGGCATGAATATAGCTGATGTCCCCTATTTCGCCTTGAGCAATCAAAGTTCTGATATTTTTAATTGCGGGTTTAAAACGTGTCCATAGCGCTTCCATTAAAAATACCCTATTGCGCTTGGCCACGGATATCAACTCTTCAATATCGGCTCTATTCATACCCATGGGTTTCTCACAAAGAACATGTTTACCCTGATCCATGGCCTTAATACTCCATTCTTTATGTGAGGTATGGGGTGTTGCAATATAAACTACATCCACTTCTTTATTTTGGAATAACTCTTCATAGCTTCCAAATGCGTAGGAAGCGCCATATTCACTCTTGAATGCCAATGCATTATCAATATTTCGAGAAGCGACTGCCGTTATTTCAGCATTTTGAACAAGTTTAAGATCATTGGCAAATTTGTGGGCAATACCACCTAAACCAATAATGCCCCACCTAATTTTTTGTTTCATATCCATTTTAAGTTATTCCCAAAAGTAATCAAATTTACTCCTTATCTTTAGCCTGGAATTTAAGAAACCGGAAAGTATATGGACATAGAGTTCAATAAAAACGAAGACCAGAACAAACTACAGCTATCCCAACTCAAAAAGAGGCTTGCCCAAGTTAAATTGGGAGGTGGAAAAGCGCGTATTGAGAAACAGCATGCACAAGGTAAGATGACTGCACGGGAGCGAATTGCCTATTTATTGGATTCCGATGAGAAAAGTATTGAAATTGGAGCTTTGGTAGGTGAAGGTATGTATGAAGAGCATGGAGGATGCCCTTCGGGCGGGGTAGTCGTCAAAATAGGCCATATAAAAGGGAAGCAGTGCATCGTGGTTGCCAATGACGCTACGGTAAAAGCCGGGGCATGGTTTCCAATAACCGGTAAGAAAAACCTACGGGCCCAAGAAATAGCCATTGAAAATAGATTGCCCATAATATATCTGGTTGACAGTGCAGGTGTCTTTCTTCCAATGCAGGATCAAATATTCCCAGACAAAGAACATTTTGGACGTATATTTCGGAACAATGCGGTAATGAGCAGTATGGGGATTACCCAAATAGCCGCGATTATGGGAAGTTGCGTCGCAGGGGGAGCCTATCTTCCCATAATGAGTGATGAAGCCTTGATCGTAAATAAGACGGGGAGCATTTTTCTAGCGGGAAGTTATTTGGTCAAAGCCGCTATTGGTGAGGAGGTTGATAATGAAACCTTAGGAGGTGCCACAA
>JAHHKH010000125.1 GCA_018679695.1 Maribacter sp. | reverse complement strand
CGGCATCATGGTCTAACCACCCTTTTTCCGCAGCGGCCTTTAGCATCGCATATTCCCCTGAAACTTGATAAACAGCAACGGGTACGTCAACTTCATTTCGTATTTCACGAACTATATCCAAATAGGCAATACCGGGTTTTACCATCACAATATCAGCACCTTCATCGATGTCCATTTGGGTTTCACGAATGGCCTCGAACCTATTGGCAAAGTCCATTTGATAGGTTTTTTTGTCCTTAGGTACATTTTTAATGTCAACTGGGGCTGAATCCAGAGCATCGCGAAACGGACCGTAAAAAGCGCTGGCATATTTGGCGCTGTAGCTCATGATTCCAGTATTTATAAAACCCTCATCTTCCAATGCTTCACGAATCGCAAGAATACGCCCATCCATCATATCGCTCGGCGCTACAAAATCGGCACCCGCTTCTGCATGGGAAACACTCATTTCGGCTAATATCCCAACGGTTTCATCATTCAATATTTGCCCGTTGCCAACAATACCATCGTGACCGTAGGACGAATAGGGATCCAACGCGACATCGGTCATGACCAACATATCCGGACAGGCATTTTTTACCTTTTTAATGGCCAATTGCATTAATCCGTTTGCATTTAGCGCCTCCGAGCCTTTATTGTCCTTTAGGTTTTCAGGAACTTTAACGAACAGTAATACGGAGCATAGTCCCATGTTCCAAAGCTCCTTCACTTCTTTTTCCAGATTGTCCAAACTTAAACGGTAATAATTGGGCATAGAGGCAATTTCTTCCTTTACTCCTTTGCCCTCAACCACAAATAAGGGAACCAGAAAATCATCTGGGGTGATAATCGTTTCGCGTACCAATCTCCTGATTGATTCTGATGCGCGTAGTCTTCTATTTCTTATGATCGGATACATTTTGGATTTTAATTTAGTCGTTTATATGTAATGGGTTCAGACCTCTATCTCCCCTTCTAAATAAGACACGGCTTTCCCCGAGATTCTTACACGCTCACCATGGTTTTCACAAATAAGTTTACCGCCTCTTTGGGATAATTGTTTGGCAAAAAGAACATCCTTGCCCAAAACTTTGGACCAGTAAGGTGTTAAGGTCGTATGTGCCGACCCCGTTACGGGGTCCTCATTGATTCCCGATTGGGGTGCAAAAAAGCGTGACACGAAATCAACATCCTCTCCTTTGGCGGAAACTATTATTCCTCTTGCATCAATCTTGTCCAACAGAAAAAAATTTGGATTTACTTCCTCAACTTCCTTTTGACTATCAACAATGATCAAATAATCGGTCTTTCCTTTCAATATAACTTTAGGATGTATCCCTAGGGCTTCATTTAGCGCTGATATGGCTGTTATTTGCTTTATGTCATCAGTGGGGAAATCCATGATATAAAGGCCATCCTTACCTTTTTCAACCACTAATGGCCCGCTTCTAGTGGAATAAAAATCAATGCTCTTGGAATTAGGAATATAATGTTTGAAAAGTACAAAGGCCGATGCAAGGGTAGCGTGCCCGCATAAATCCACTTCCAATTCAGGGGTAAACCACCGAATATCATACCGGTTTTTATTTTTTACGACAAACGCCGTTTCGGCTAAATTGTTTTCTGAGGCAATTTGTTGCATTAAACCTTCATCCAACCAAGAATCCAATATACAAACTGCTGCAGGATTCCCGTAAAAGACCTTATCTGCAAAGGCATCAATTTGATATATCTTTAGTTTCATAGATTACTTTTCCGTTTTACCAAAATTAGTGTTAAAATGCTAATCGACCTGTTGGGAACATGTAATAATACGCTTTAAAGCCGCATCCAATTGATGCTTTTTCCACAATTTTATGTCCTTTTTGATTTTTAAGGGGTCCTGGTCGGTATCTATATATTTTTTAATGGAATTTATTAAAGGATCATCTAAGGTGTTTATTCTCAAAATAGATCTATTTCCTGGGATGCTCAATGCATTTTCATAATCGTAACAGAAAACCAGGACAATGTCACCCTTTTTAAGACCAAGGCCATCAAAGCAGTCCGAAACAAAGAATTGCTGGTTGGCATAGCTCTTATGGCCCAGGTCTTTTATTTTAAAAACCCGATCTATTTCAATATATCCTTTCTGTGATGTGTATAAGGGTCCGGCCTCATCCGTTGGTTCCATAATATCGGTGATGGTTCCGCTGAATACCAAAGAAAGTTCATCACCACATTGGCCAACAAAAGGCCCTGATTCTGCCCACCAATAAGTATAACCCACCTCCAAAGTGTCTGGGATGAATTCTATTTCCAAATCGCTTTTGGCCGGCCTAGACCTATTGCAGGAATAAAGCGAATAAATTATAATGTAAAGCGTAAGTAGCAATCGTTTAGCCATCTATGCCCAATCTTTAGGTTTTTTTAGAATATGTAAAAGACGTTCTTCCTCACTTCCCTTCTCGGGGTGATGGTCATACCGCCATTGCACATGAGGGGGAAGGCTCATTAAGATACTTTCGATACGGCCATTGGTCTTAAGGCCGAATAATGTCCCCTTGTCGTGTACCAAATTGAATTCAACATAACGTCCCCTTCTAATTTCCTGCCAAGCCCGCTGTTCTTCGTTGAACGAAATATTTTTTCTTTTTTCAACTATGGGCACATAGGCTTCAAGGAAGCTATCGCCTACCTCGGTAACAAAATCGTACCAATTGTGCATACTCTTTTTTCCTGTGGCCTTGCAATAGTCGAAAAAGAGGCCGCCTACGCCACGTGCTTCATTTCTATGGGTATTCCAAAAATAGTCGTCGCATTTCTTTTTATAGGTTGGGTAAAAATCTGAATCGTATTTGTCGCAGGCCTTTTTACAAACTGTGTGAAAATGGGCGGCATCTTCATCAAACAGATAGTAGGGTGTTAAATCTTGCCCACCTCCGAACCATTGGTCAACGATCTTACCTTGTTCATCATACATTTCAAAATAGCGCCAATTAGCGTGAACGGTAGGAATCATTGGGCTTTTGGGATGCAGTACCAAGCTAAGTCCACATGCAAAGAAGTCCGCGTCTTTTACCCCGAAGTAGTTTTGCATGCTCTTGGGTAAGGCCCCATGAACGGCTGAAATATTCACTCCGCCCTTCTCGAAAACGGCACCGTTTTCAATAACCCGCGTACGACCACCCCCACCTTCGGCCCGTTTCCAAAGATCTTCTCGAAATTTGGCCGTACCATCAATTGCCTCCAATTTTGAAGTTATACGATCTTGAAGATTTAGAATATATTCGTAGAATTTATCTTTCATGCGTACAATTCATAGAGTTCCATATCCAATGCCTCTTCACCTGGAGGCGTATGCTCTTTTAACAGTGTTCCTTTCCAGGTAAAACCGCATTTTTCGGCCACTTTAATACTACCAGGGTTCTTTTTATGTACGATGATTTGCAAGGTTTTAAGTTCCAAGGTTTCAAATGCATACTTTGATAATGCCTTGACGGTTTCTGTTGCCATGCCCAAACCCTCAAATTGATAACCGATACAATAAGCGAGTTCTGCCTGTTTTTTGTCCCAATGAAGTTCCTTAATGTAAACAAGACCTATAATTGTACGGTCCTTTTTTTCTTTTAGTTTGAACAAGAATTCTTCTTTGGCATTGAATTGTTTTATTTTTCTCCCAACGAAATAACGTGATAGATCGGGATTCAGATTATGTTCCAAGGTTATGGGAAAGTAGCGTTTCAACCTTTCTGAATTGGCCACAATGAAATTACAAAGCTTCCAAGCATCATGCTCCGCAATAGGTTCTACAAAGTAGTTCTTAAAATCAAGATGCATAAAACCGTTTGGTATTTATATATATAGTGGTGTGTTGTATTCCTTGACGGCGTCTATAAATGCCTTTGCATTCTCCAAAGGAATGTTGGGTAATATCCCATGGCCAAGGTTTACGATGTACCTGTCCTTGCCAAAATCCTTGATCATTTGGGTAACCATTTTTTTAATATCACCTGGAGGTGAAAGCAATCGCGCTGGGTCAAAGTTCCCTTGTAAGGTAATGTTCCCACCTGTTAAATACCTGGCGTTTTTGGCGGAGCATGTCCAGTCGACCCCGAGTGCAGCTGCTCCTGATTTCGCCATATCGCCCAAAGCGAACCAACATCCTTTCCCGAAAACGATAACCGGGGTTTCATCTTTTAAAGCATCGATGATCTGCTGAATGTATTTCCAGGAAAACTCCTGATAATCGGTTGGTGAGAGCATTCCGCCCCATGAATCAAATATTTGCACTGCATTAACACCGGCATTGACTTTAGTCTTTAAATAGGCAATGGTTGTATCGGTAATCTTTTGTAATAATTGATGTGCTGCAGTAGGTTGGGTGAAACAAAACTCCTTGGCCTTATCAAATGTCTTGCTGCCTTGCCCTTGTACGCAATAGCAAAGAATGGTCCAGGGCGAACCAGCAAACCCAATCAGCGGTATCTCATCATTCAATTTCTCCTTGGTCATTTTAATGGCTTGCATCACGTAATCCAACTCTATTTCCACATCCGGAACAATTACTTCATCCACGGCCTCTTGAGTTTGAACGGGATTCGGCAAATAAGGCCCAAAATTGGGTTTCATTTGCACTTCAATGTTCATCGCTTGGGGTATTACAAGAATATCGCTGAACAATATTGCCGCATCCATGCCATACCTACGAATGGGCTGTACGGTAATTTCAGACGCAAGCTCGGGGGTCTGGCAGCGGGTAAAAAAATCATATTTCTTACGAATTTCCATGAACTCAGGCAAGTATCTTCCTGCCTGACGCATCATCCAAACCGGGGGTCTGTCAACGATCTCACCCCTTAAGGCCCTTAAAAATAAGTCGTTTTTAATGCTCATACTAAGAATGTATTTTCTGTTTATTCAGCAATTGAATTTTATTTTTTATAATCGTTATTTACCAAATCAATGACACTCTCAACCACAGGTATTTTGGCAACTCTTACGTCATCAAAGTGTACCCTTGCAACCTTTGCGGTACTTTCCCCTATGCAATAGGCTATTTTATCGGGTTTGTTCAATTGCAAATAGCTTTCAACGGTAGAGGGGCTGAAAAATAATACACCCTTTACATTTTTATCAACATTTACCGGTGTAAACTTCGTTTTATAGGCTTCGATTTCATTGACCGTAATATTATTTTCAGTTAAGAGATCGGGTAGATCGTCCATACGGATGTTACTTGAGAAATAAGTCACTTCGGTACCCTCTAAATAGTCCACTATGTGCTCCGCTAATTTTTTGGCATTCTTTTCAAAATGCTTCACAGGGCCAATTCGCTTTTCAATCATTCGCTTGGTTCGTCGCCCTACACAATAGATATTCTTGAATTGTAGTTCATCTGCACTTACATTGGTCAATAAGGCTTCAACAGCATTCTTACTTGTAATGACAACGTTTTGCATTTCAGTTTTCAAAACCTTTACTGGAATCCTATTCGGACTCGTTTTTATAAAGTCCTCTGAATCTATTTGAATACCATCGCGAAATTTAAGTCGCTGCTCTTGTGTAAATTTTTTTGTTGAAAATATATCGGTTTCATGACTAATGCCCTGAATGTCCATCATTAGACGTTTTCCGCCTCGACTTAGGATACTGTTGGCACAATCGCGACCAAGATGTTCATGTTTGCCCAGCGGCGCCGTAAATTCAGCTTCCAATATTTTGGTGCCGTCAAGCGATAATAGTACCCCTTTTAGGTGGACTTCCTCTTTATTGTCGATATAAGCCAAAGCACCGATTGGGGCTGTACAACCACCTTCCAAAAGACGTAAAAATTCGCGTTCAAGTTTGGTACATATTTCGGTAGGTACGTGATTCAGTGCTGCACAGGCTTCGAGGGTGTAATGATCATTCTCCATAGCGCTTATCATTATAGCCCCTTGTGCCGGTGCAGGAACCATCCAGGTGAGGCCAATCGTATTTTCATGTTCCAAACCAATACGATCAAGGCCGGCAGCAGCAAAAATGGCACCGTTCCAGTTATTGTCTTTCAGCTTTTGCATGCGACTGTTCACATTTCCACGTAGGTCTACAACCGTATGGGTAGGATATCGATGTAACCATTGGGCCTTTCTGCGTAGACTTCCTGTGGCGATTGTGGCATCCCTACTGCTCAAAAACTCCTCATTGTCATTATAAGCAAGGATATCGAGGTAATTGGCGCGTTCCAGAACAGCAGCTTGGACAATACCTTGTGGTAAGGCCGTTGGAACATCTTTCATGGAATGCACGGCAATATCTATCTCGCCATTAAGCATGGCCACATCCAGGGTCTTTGTAAATATTCCTGTAATTCCCAGTTCATAAAGGGGTTTGTCCAAAACCAAATCGCCAGTAGATTTTACAGGGACCACAGCGGTCTGGTAGCCCAATGCTTCAAGTTTGTTCTTAACGGTATTCGCTTGCCATAACGCCAATTCGCTATCGCGGGTACCAATTCTTATAATCTTGTTCATTGGGATTTTGCTTCTAGCTGAAAAACTTTCTGGATAAGTTCTAAACTCTCATCAGCATCGCCGTTTGCACCCTTCAGGTGATTGGCAAACTGTTTGGTAATTTTTTGAATGATACGGTCAGAAATAATATCTGCTTGTTCAGGATTGAAGTTGGATAATTTTTTAGATTGATAATTGAGTTCTTCCTCTTTCATGGTCTTCAACTTCTTCTTCAAGGCCTGAATGACGGGTGCGAATTTACGGGTTTCGAGCCATTGGACAAACTCAGTTTTTATTTCCTCGATAATCTGCTCTGCCTGAGGAATAAACTGTTTTCTCCGTTCCAAGGTGTCGTCGGTCATTTGGGATAAATGATCAAGGTGAATAATCGTGACAGCTTCAACTTCCGATACGTCATCAGCAACGTTCTTGGGGACCGATAAATCTAAAATCAACAATGGTTTTTTTGGGTAAATCAACTCTTTTGATATTGTAGGGGATTGTGCACCAGTTGCTACGATCAAGACGTCGGAATTTCGTATCTCGGTCTGCAGATCGCCGTAATCCTTTACTAATAAATTGAACTTTCCGGCAATTTTTTCAGCCCTGTCCTTGGTTCGGTTTATTAAGGTTATATGGGTATTATTGGTATGCTTTATAAGGTTTTCACAGGTGTTCCTTCCAATTTTACCCGTTCCAAAGAGTAAAATATTCTTGTTTGAGATATCCGCTACATTGTTCAAGATGTATTGTACCGAAGCAAATGCAACGGAAGTCGCGCCCGAGGAGATCTCAGTTTCGTTTTTTATGCGTTTACTGGCCTGTATTACAGAATTGGTCAAACGTTCAATGAACGGATTGGCAATATCGTGCTTTTTTGAACGATTGAAACTTTGTTTTAATTGACTGATTATCTCAAAATCACCCAATATTTGGCTATCCAATCCGGTGCCGACCCGAAACAAATGGGAAATGGCATCGCTGTTCTTGTATACATAAGCCACTTCTTGAAATTCCTCCAAAGTTCCTCGTGTATTATCACAAAGTAATTTTATCAATTGAAAAGGATGCTGTGCAAAACCATGCAATTCGGTTCGGTTACAGGTCGAGGTAACTAAAAGTCCGTCTAAATCCTGAGCCTTGGCCTGTACCAACAGGTTGTTCATTGCCCTATCATCAAGACTGAAATTACCACGAATAACGGCATCGGCCTTCTTGTAGTTCAGACCAATAGTATAAAAAGAATTATGTTTGGATATGTGATACGCTTTCATAAATCCGCTAGAACGGACACAAAAATATATGCATCAAATGAATAAAAATAACGCTAGAGGAACAATTAATATCGAAATAAGTGATTTTGAACCTATTTCGTTGTAAATTGTGGTCAATCCACGATTTATTAGGTGTTTTAAAGAGGCGTTACAATTGTTATTTAGAATATATCTAAATTAAAATGAATTAATTATTTCCTATGGAAAAAGAAAATGTCGCTCTAGGTTCTTTTACGGAAGTCTTGATCGAAGACGGGTTTTATGTGTTGAAATTACGAAATGACACTAATGAAAATCAAAGGGTTACGCGAGAAATTGATAGTACATTCATTCAGTTTCATTTTTGCCTAAAGGGTCATGCCAAATTCATATTCAATGAGGGGAGGTATGCACTGGAAGTATCCGAGGAAAATTCACTGCTTTTATATAATACACAGGTAGACTTGCCTATGAACATGGAAATGGCACCCAACTCCTGGATGGTATCCATTGTAATGACCATACGAAAATTTCATTCCTTATTTTCGAAAGAAGCAGATTATATTCCATTTCTCAGTTCAGCGAATAAGGAAAAGAAGTATTATTCCCAGGAAGGGGTTTCCCCGGCAATTGCCGTAGTATTAAGCCAAATAATGAGTTATAATCTGCATCCATCCATTAAGGAGTTGTATATAAAAGGAAAGGTCTACGAACTAATATCGCTATATTTCAACAAAAGTGTGGATGCCGATTTGGAACAATGTCCATTTTTGGTCGACGAGGACAATGTAAAACGAATTCGGCAGGCGAAGGAAATCATGATTTCAAATATGGCCGAACCACCTTCCTTACCGGATTTGGCCAAACAAGTAGGACTTAGTTTAAAGAAATTAAAGGAAGGCTTTAAACAGATTTATGGAGACTCGGTTTATAGTTTTTTATTTGATTATAAGATGGAACATGCCCGAAGGTTATTGGAAACCGGTCAAAACAACGTAAACGAAGTAGGCTTGAAAGTAGGTTATAGTACTTCGAGCCATTTTATAGCAGCTTTTAAAAAGAAATACGGTACAACACCCAAAAAATATGTGCTGTCATTATCCAATGCTTAATCAAATTACCAATACTCGCAGCTTTATTGGATTTTGTTACTTTTAAACCGGCCAGTTTGTAAGCCAATTGCTTTAATTCTTCACTTTTGTGCAGGTTAAAGGATGAAGTAAAGCAAATATCGGGCAAATGCACCAAATTTGATTTTACAGCTATAAAGGAATTCTACAACAGACCAAGTGGTTGGTTCTTTATTGAAGTTTTAGACATTTAAATGGTCCTTGCTACCATAATACCGGTGTTTTTTTTCACCTTTTTAAGGTAATCCACCAACGGTAATTCTGAAATTTTGACCTGACCGGAAGAAGAGGCATGTAGCAGATGAATTCGACCATCTTTTTCCCTTGAGGCGATTCCGGTATGGGTAATATCCAATCCTTCAATAGAAGTCGTCAAGGCAATAATATCCCCTGATTGAATTAAATGTTCATTGGCTTCGATCTCATCTTGGGGTAAATAGCAAATAGATTCGTTGTTCAAATAGTTTTCGGAGGCCTTTATCTTTTCGTAATTCGCTTCATCCTTTAGAAAAGGATATAGATCACGATGTGTACTCATAAAATTAATCTCCTTTCTAATTTCGACACCCCCAATTTCCGCGGTGATGTCTTTTAAGATACCCTTCTGCTCATTGTTGGCTATCCATTCCGAAAAATAATGTAGGCGGGATGCGTAGCCATCGAGCTTTCCATTTTTATACCGAATGGTTTCCAAATTATTGGTAAAGGCGTCGAAATCGGACTTCCCTTCCCTTAAAAGCAGACTAAAAGCCAAGATATTTTCGACATAAGTGGTACAATCCAATCCTTGAAGATTAACAACGAGGGTCTCTATTTCCCCAATTTCAAGGGTCTTGGCTACATAGGGAGTGCCTAGAAATGTTTTCCCCACAGCTACTATCGTTTTCCCAAAATCCTT
>JAHHKH010000087.1 GCA_018679695.1 Maribacter sp. | reverse complement strand
ATCCTGATGCAGCAACAAACATGGCCGAGGGAGCCATTACCGATGGTGTAGGCAATGCCTTTTATGGGGAATTGACCTTTGAGGATGGGGTGCCACAGAAAAACAATTTCCATCAATACCAAATGATCCGTATGAAAGAGGCACCGAAAGAAATCGACGTACATTTTGTGCAGAATGAAATCGACCCCACAGGTATGGGAGAACCGCCATTTCCCCCTGTTTTTGGAGCGGTGGCCAATGCTTTGTACAAAGCAACGGGCCAACGGCATTATGAACAACCTTTTGTTACTGAAAATCAAATAGTAGGATAACCTATTATACCTAACTTAACGGTTGGCCTTTAATAAACAGCTAAATACAAACGTTCATTTATTGCCGGATTCATTTTTTGAAAGATGGTCTTAAGAATTGAACGATTTTCAAGACAGTATTTTTCCAAAAAAATGTTTAGCTTTCTGCTAGAGGCATTAAAACTAGAAACATCCAAACACGAAAATCTGCCTTTTTTAAAGCACCTAATTTCAAATTTCTCTAGTTTTAATTGTTGATAACCCCATTTTCTTCCATTAAATCATCTATTGGCCCCTATGAAGAACAGTTCCATTTGGTATCAAATGGAACCAAATAAAATTAATGGCTCTTGAACTGTATTTCGTTTGGCGGTTTTTAATTTAATTTACTGTATATCAATTATTTGTGAATAACTATTGGGAGTTATCACTTTCTTCCCTTGCCTATTTTCATACATTTATTCTGTAACAATATTGAAAGAAAACAAAAGCGCTTTTGTTCATTTTTTAATCTAAAAAGAAACAAAATGGACTATTTTTTAATACTCGAACGGCTCGACCGTTTGGAAAGACTGTTGATCGCCAATAAAGAGGTACTGACCTTTGAGGAAACCTGTGACTATACGGGTATATCCAGAAGCTATCTGTACAAGCTTACCGCCGCGGGGCATATTCCGCACTCCAAACCCAACGGGAAACTGATTTTTTTCGAAAGGAAAAAAATCGTCGATTGGCTGCTCCAGAACGAACGGAAACCCATTCCTGAAATCGAAACTATTGCGGAACCAGTTCGTTAGGCAATACCAATCCTGGATTTTTGTCGATTCACGGTATGCCTCTGGAATCACCTTTGGCTTCTAAAACCTTATCATATGAAATCAATTCCTTATTTAAGGGTTGGCACTTCGTACTACAAATTGGTACAGGCACCAACTATCGCCGGACATTTCAACGAAATCTTGGTCCATTGGAACATCGAAACCATTCGACAGGACCATGGGAAGGATTATTTGAGCAAGGTGCCCAAGTACGATGGCTTTACCTGTATCCCGAGCCATATCGATTTCAAACAAGAGTATAAGGGGTTTTACAATACCTATTCTTCACTACCGAAAATTTCAAAAGAGGGAGAGTGCAAAACCTCATTGAGTTTTGTAGAACATATTTTTGGGAAGCACTATGAACTGGGATTGGACTACCTACAAATACTCTACACGAAACCAGTTCAGGTACTGCCCATTCTCTGCTTGGTCTCGAGGGAGCGCTCCACTGGAAAGAGTACTTTCCTCAAATGGCTAAAGGCCATTTTTGACAATAACCTGACCTACCTGACCAATGACAGTTTTAGCAGCCAGTTCAATGCGGATTGGGCGAACAAGCTGCTCATCTGCATCGACGAAGTACTATTCAATAAGGAAGAACTTACCGAGCGCATCAAATATCTGAGCACGACCAATATCAATAAACTGGAGGCAAAGGGAAAGGACAAGCGTGAGGTGGAGTTCTTTGGTAAGTTTATCCTGTGCAGCAACAATGAGGACAACTTTATCAAAATAGATGGGAACGAGACCCGTTTTTGGGTACTGAAGATACCAGTGCTCAAAAAAGAGAAAACAGATTTCCTCCAACAACTAGTAACCGAAATACCTGCCTTTCTGTTCTATCTAATGCAGCGACAGCTTTCCACCGAGCATACCACTAGGATGTGGTTCGCGCCCAAACAAATTAGAACCCATGCCTTGGCAAGGCTGGTGCAGAACAATAGGAACCGGGTAGAAAAGGAACTTGCCACAATCCTCTTGGGTGCAATGGAGCAGTTTGAAACTGAAGAAATACATCTTTGCCCCTTGGATGCTTTACAGTTATTGAACCGGACACGTATAAAGACCGATCTGACCCAATTGAGGCGATTATTGAAAAGGGACTGGAAACTGGAGAACAAGGATAACTCCCATAGCTATCAAAAACTGGTCATCTGGCAGGATGCTTCCATGCAGTTGTTGGATGCCAAGGGACGCTACTTTTTGGTAAAGAAATCCTTTTTAATGGAAAATTTTGATGAGACGATGACGGATTGAGCTGTTTCCAATGTCAGTCGATGCTCAGGCT
>JAHHKH010000064.1 GCA_018679695.1 Maribacter sp. | reverse complement strand
ATATTCCTGCTCTGGGTTCTGTTTTCAGGTTTTTTATACTTTTTGGTACTTCTAGTTACCGTTCTACTTCCTGGCGTTTGCGTTACCGTTCTTTTTGATACGGTGTTCCGCTTTGGCGACCTTACGGCAGTTGATCTCTTATTGATTGAGCTTCGCTCTGGAGATCGTACCGTGGCAGCTCTTTTAGTTATTGTCCTATTATTGGATGATCTTACATCATTCTTACGAACTGACCTACTTTCAATATTCTTTGATCTATCAACAGCTGTTCTTCCTGCTACTTTTCCGTTAGAACGATTAGAACGCATTCCAGTATTTCTTACCATATCACCCCCTCGGGTATTTGCTCTATACGATTTGTAAGAATCATTGTTTCGAGCTACACTTCTATTGCTTCGTGCATCATAAGTTCTTCGATTTCTATTATCTCGTTGAACTACCCGCTTATCATTCCTGTAAACCGATGCCCTTTCCCTACGAACTTTGTTATATCTATGTTCCCTTCCAATTTTAGCATAAGCTCTCCTCTGATTATACCTGTACGGACGGTAATAGGTATATCTATAAGGCCTATAATATCTTCTATAAGGCCGATTGTATACGAGACAGAATCCAATAGCTGGTCTTACAAAGAACCTGTGAAAAGGTCTGTATACGTAATGCCTGTTATAAATATTGATATATCCTGTATGGTAATCGAAATAGCCACGATTGTTGTAATATACATACATGCCACCCATTCTATAAACCCTATTGTTCCTGTAACGAATATCAACATCACCAATTTGGGTTACACGGCCATAATAGTCATAATAAATAGGTACATTCTCAACTTGGATCACTGCACCGTAATCATCATACTGGGCATACGGACTATAATCAAATCCTGAATTGAATGTGACACCGTTTCTACGACCAGAAACTTGGTTGTCAATATAAAAGTCGAACTCTCCATCGGGATATACTGAAAACGTAATGCCATTCTCAACAAAAATGAATGAGTTATTGTATCTATAAGCATTGCGTGTTGCAACCTTATCTTCAACTGTACTAGCCATGATACCAGAGGTACCTAATATGAGGGCTGTAAAAAGGAGTACTAAATTTCTCATGATATAAGGTTTTAATTCCCGAATGCAACTATTTACATTCGATTAGTATATACCAAACAGCGTGCCACAAATTTTTGATTTGAAGTAACAAACTGATAATCAATAGAATAAAACTAATCAGGAAGGCGTGGGTAGCAATAATAGTTATTTTGAAGGATAGATTTCAAAACGCTAGGCTCTGGTCAACAACTGCAATTGATGCATGTATCCATATACGAATCACAACAATCAAAGTATGGCTATCACTTATTGTTGACCGCTAGTTTTTCCCTTAAATAATTAGCGGTAAATGAGGTCTTACTTTTACTAATTTGTTCTGGTGTACCTTGGGCTAGTAACTGCCCTCCATTTTCACCGCCTTCCGGTCCTAGGTCAATGATATGGTCCGCACATTTAATGAGTTCAATATTGTGCTCAATAACAATAACGGAATGCCCACGGGCGATTAAGGCATCAAAGGATCTCAGCAATTTTTTGATATCATGAAAATGTAAACCAGTAGTAGGCTCATCGAAAATAAACAGGGCTTTATCCTTTGAGTTTCCTTTTACCAGGAATGAGGCCAGTTTAATACGCTGGGCCTCGCCGCCCGATAAGGTGGATGAAGATTGCCCTAAGGTCACATAACCAAGGCCCACGGCACGTAAGGGACTTAGTTTACCAACAATTTTGGTCTGGTTATGTTTTTCAAAAAAATCAATGGCATCATCAATGGTCATGTTCAGAATGTCATCAATGCTCGCATCCTCAAATTTTACTTCAAGAACTTCTTTTTTGAACCGTTTACCACCACAGGTATCACATTCTAGATGTACATCGGCCATGAATTGCATTTCTACGGTAATCTCGCCTTCACCCTTGCATTTTTCGCAACGTCCACCATCAACATTAAAGGAGAAATGCTTGGCTTGGTAGGCCCGGATCTTACTTAATTTCTGTGAGGCGAATAAAGCGCGAATATCATCATAAGCCTTGATATAGGTAACCGGGTTGGAACGGGATGACCTGCCGATAGGGTTTTGGTCAACAAATTCAACACGTTTTAATGATTGATATTTTCCTTTAAAAGAGGTAAACTGCCCGGCTTTTTCACCATAACCACCTACTTCTTTCAAGATTACCGGATACAATAGTTTTTTAACCAAAGTACTTTTTCCACTACCCGATACTCCGGTTATTACGGTTAACATATTCAAGGGGAAGGTAACATCTATATTTTTTAGATTATTTTCCCTTGCTCCCTTGATTTCAATATAATTTGTCGACGTTCTTCTTTCTTTGGGAATTACGATTTCTTGGGTACCATTTAAGTAGCCAGCGGTCAAAGAGGTCGATTTAAGTATTTCTGTCAACGTACCATGGGCGACAACTTCGCCCCCATGTGTTCCTGCCTCAGGACCTATATCAATAACTTCATCGGCGGCGATCATGATGTCCTCGTCGTGTTCTACGACAATCACGGTATTCCCTAAATCACGTAATGACTTTAATACATCTATAAGGTTTTCGGTGTCCTTGGGGTGCAATCCAATGCTTGGTTCGTCCAAAATATACATTGATCCTACGAGACTACTGCCCAAAGAGGTTGCAAGGTTTATTCGTTGGCTTTCACCTCCAGAGAGTGTATTTGATTTCCTGTTCAAGGTAAGATAGTTAAGTCCAACTTTTTCCAAAAATCCCAAACGGGTATTTATTTCTTTCAATAATCGGGTTGCAATCTGCTCATCGTATTCATTCAAAGAAATATTCCCAAAGAATTGAATCAAATTCCTGATCGGCAATTCAACCAGATCAGAAATTGACTTACCATCAACCTTTACGTAATCTGTTTCTTTTCTCAATCGTTTCCCGCGACAAACATTGCATTTTGTTTTTCCGCGATAACGGGATAACATCACCCTATTTTGGATTTTATAGCTTTTTTCCTCTAGCATTCCAAAAAACCTATGAAGGCCAGTGAAATGGGCATTTCCATCCCAAACCAGTTGTTTTTGTTCTTCAGATAGCTGAAACCAAGGTTTGTGAATTGGAAAATCAAACTTATAGGCAGTGTTTACCAATTCATCACGGTACCAACCCATGCTTTCACCCCGCCATGGAAAAATAGCATTTTCAAAAACAGAAAGTGCTGTGTTGGGAACTACCAAATCTTCATCAATCCCAATTACATCACCATAACCTTCGCATTTGGGGCAAGCCCCATAAGGGTTATTGAAACTAAAAAGGTGTACGTTCGGTTCCAGAAAGGACATTCCATCTTTTTCAAACTTATTATTGAAAACAGTTTTCTTCAGGGTCGCAAGTTCTTCGATAGCGCATTCACCCTTACCCTCAAA
>JAHHKH010000005.1 GCA_018679695.1 Maribacter sp. | reverse complement strand
ACCGGAACCAAAGTGGTATGGGCGCCATTCAAAATTCGCACTTTTCGCGTACGGTAAGGCTCCATATTATCGGTAAAAACAACATTCAATCCACATTCCTCAGCAGGAAATTCCTCTTTCACGACCTTTGGGCCTTCAATTACCCAGAGGTGAAATTGTTCCCCTACGACCACAAGATTATCCGTATATCCCAATTTTTTTATAAGCACGTCCCTTTTATTTTTTGGATAGCCAGGGACAATACGATCTACCAATGTATTGCAGAATATATTGTCATCATTGATCCAATGTACAAACCCTTCCCCTAAATCCCAATCTTCGGCATATTGAAGTATTATTCTTTTAAGGTTATCCCCGTTTTTGTCGATCAACTCACAGGGAAGAACAATTAGGCCCTTGTCAGAAGCACCTCCGAAGTGCACGAATCTTTTGAATAAAAGTGCGGTTAGTTTCCCTGGAAAACTCTTTTGGGGAGTATCCTGGAGCTTATCATTGGATTCATAGGCAATACCAGCTTCGGTTGTATTTGAGACTATAAAGCGCAATTCGGGGTTCTGAGCGATGCTTAAATATTGGTCATAATTATCATAAGGGTTCACACATCTTTGAATACAATCTATTATCTTATGTTCGCTAACTGCTTTCCCATTTTTAATTCCTTTTAGGAATAGGGTATAGAGCCCTTCTTGTTTTATTAATTGTTTATAATTTCCGGTAGAAGTTGGTTTTACTACGACTACCGCTGCATTGAAGTTTATTTTTTCATTCATTTCTTGAACGAAGTAATCTACAAAACCTCGTAAAAAATTACCCGCCCCGAATTGGAGTACGCGCTCTGGATGGGTGCTGACCTTGTGGATTTTCCTATTCAAGTGTTCCATAGGATTATAATGAGATTCCCCGTTTCCATGGTATAAAGTCATCTTGTCCCAATCTATCCGCAGCGGTCTGTACCTCACCACTTGCGACTTTAACAATATAGTCCAATAATTCTTCCCCTTTGGCCGCTATAGTATCTTGACCAGTAATAATACTTCCGGTATTGAAGTCGATGATATCTTTCATTCGTTCACTCAATTCATTGTTGCTTGATATTTTTATGACAGGAGCTATGGGATTACCAGTTGGTGTGCCCAGACCGGTTGTAAAAGCAATAACATTGCAACCTGATCCGGCCAAGCCTGTGGTGCTTTCAACATCATTTCCAGGGGTGCATAATAGATTTAAACCTTTTTTCCTTGCTTTTTCCGTATAGTCAAGTACATCGGTTATAGGCGAAGTACCTCCCTTTTTAGCCGCACCGGCAGATTTCATCGCATCTGTAATAAGCCCATCTTTTATATTTCCCGGGGACGGATTGTTGGCGAAGGCAGAGCCCAGCGCAACCGTCCTAGCGGAATAGGTATCCATTAAATGGGTGAATTTTACTGCCTCTTGCCGGGTAATACAACGATTGATCAATTCCTGTTCCACGCCATTTAATTCTGGAAATTCCGATAAGATGGTTGTTCCGCCAAGAGCTACAATCAAATCTGATGTATGGCCTAATGTTGGGTTCGCTGAAATTCCGGAAAATCCATCGGATCCTCCACATTCCAATCCTAAAACCAATTTATTTAATGGCGCTGGTTCCCTTTTTATCTTATTGGCCTCGATCAATCCGATAAAAGTCTTCTTTACGGCATCTTCAATAAAATGTCGTTCACTTTTACTCTTTTGCTGTTCAAGGATATACAAGGGTTTTGCAAATTCTGGATCCCTCTTTTTAATCGCCTCTTCCATAAAGCTGACCTCTGCATTTTGACATCCCAAACTTAAAATCGTTGCTCCCGCTACATTCGGGTTGGTTATATATCCCGCTAAAAGGTTGCACAATGTTTCAGAATCAAGCCGAAAACCACCACAACCCCCTTCATGGGTCAGAAATTTAATGCCATCTACATTGGGGAAAGTCCTATTTTGTTTTACGTCTTCGGGTGTTTTAATAATTTGGGAACGCAATAGGCCTTCTACTGAAGTACCTTTTTCATATTCCCGCACCAAAGTATCCGTGTCTACAATGAAATTTGTAATAGTATGGTAACCCAAGGATTGCAAAAGTGCTGATTTTAATACGTCCACATTTCTGTTTTCACAAAAAACCATCGGAATAACCAACCAATAATTAGCTGTACCTACTTGGCCATTTTTACGAAGATAACCAATAAAGCTTTTTCATATCCATGCTGTTACATCGGGGGGGCTCCATCTAGATTTTTCCATCCCAAATTGATAATTGGCGGAGGCATGAACAATATTTTCAATAGTAATTGATTCACCTTTTCTAATGGGCTTGGTTGTTTTACCTACTAAAGCCCCGTACATATAAATTTCATCCCCAATTTGAAGGTCGATTAGGGCGAATTTATGTTTGCCCTTTACCTCTTCTTGAAGAATAATTTGCTCATTATTGATAATGGCCTTTGTCCCTATTTTCAAGTCGGTTAATGCGACAATTATATTGTCCCTTGGGTCTATTTGGACATATTTTTTTGGCATGATCTTTACAGGGTTTATTGCTTTATATAACTAAGGAAACTGACCTAAAAGGTAATTACTCCTTGTTTTTTATAATTTAATTAAAATCAACAGTAGCTTTTATTACGCCGTTGGCAGGGTCTAACCAACCATCAAAGTTGGCGATCATATCATTATAATCCACATTATGTGTAATAAAGGAATCTATAGGGAATTTACCCTTTTCCAAAACGGAAATTACATGTTCAAAATCTTCCAAGGTTGCATTTCTGCTACATATTAGCGTTGTTTCTTTTGCATGGATTTCAGGATGTCTAAAGACTAGGTCACCTTTTGACAACCCTACTAAAACATAACTTCCCCCATGGGACATAAAATTATGTCCATATTCCAGTGCTCCTTTATGGCCCGAAGCATCGAAAACAGCAGTAGCTAGATCATTTGTAGTCATTGCCAAAACTTTTTCAACTGCATTATCCCCTGCATGTACAATGTGGTCTACACCGATTTTATCCTTGGCAAAATCCAATCTGCCTTGGTTCACATCTATAGCGATTACGTTTGCCCCTGCAATCTGGGCTAATTTCATAATGCCAATACCTATGGGGCCACAACCTACTACTACTATTGTTTCGCCTGGGTTTAACTGGGCCCTTCGAATGGCATGGGCCCCAATTGCAAGGGGTTCAACAATTGCCATAGCATCGTTGTTTAGGTTGGGCGTATGAATCAATAAATCTATAGGAACAGTTATCTTTTCCTGCATTCCTCCATCTGTATGAACCCCCAATACCTGCATATTTTTACAGCAGTTGGTCTTGCCATTTCGGCATGCAATACATGCATTGCAACTTACATATGGCATAATCACAACATTGTCCCCGGGTTTGATTCCCTTATCGTTGCTTTCGATTTCGACGACCTCTGCCGCAAGTTCGTGCCCTAGGATCCGAGGATATGTAAAGAAAGCCTGGTTACCGGCATAGGCATGCAAATCGGTACCACAGATACCTACTTTCTTTACACGAAGAATTGCTTCCCCTTTTACCTTTTGAGGTTCTTCTTTTTCCTTAAGATTAAATTCTCCCGGTTTTTCACAAACAATGTATTTCATAACAATTGATGTTGAAATGTACACTCCTAAGCTAAAAAAACTAACGCAAACAACTACTTTATTTTGGCATTAGTTATTTCTTCTGAAAGGCTATTTTATCATTTTGATAAGACTAATAGGAATATTTATAACTTTTTTATGCATTTAACTTATATTTAAATAAAGAATAAAATGTCAGTAGTGAGGGATTTGTCAGAAGTTCATGGATTAGCATCCGATTTTTTTGAATGGCCGCAGTCTCTTGAAGAATGGGAACAGTATAAACTCACTGAAGAACAAGTTGCTTTTTTTCATTCAAATGGTTACTTATCCAACATCAAACTATTGGAAGAATGGCAAGTAGATCAATTAAATACCGAGCTTGACGAAATTCAGGATTCCAAACATCCGGCTCATGAACTTTTTTATGAATTTCATTCCAATGAATCGGTAGACCCCAATAAAGTTATTTTTCATTCCCTAGGCCATTGGCGAATCACCCCAGGTTTTCATGACGTAAACTGGAACCCTGCATTTTTAATGGCTGCAAGTCAGTTGCTGGGTGATAGATCTGTACGATTTTGGCACGACCAATTATTTTGTAAGCCGGCAAAAGATGGGGGAGCGGTTGCGTGGCATCAAGATTATTCTTATTGGACCAGAACCATCAAGATGCAACATTTGACCTGCTGGACAGGATTGGATGATGCTACGGTTGAAAATGGTTGTTTACATTATGTACCGAAAAGTCATAAATGGGGTTTATTGGACAAGCCAACTTTAACCGGACCAATGGATGGGTTCAAAGAATATTTGAGTGATGTACAAAAAGAGGAGTTCAAAAACGCAGTACCTATTGAGATGAAGAAGGGATATGGAACCTTCCATCATCCTTTAATGGTCCATGGGTCTTATGCCAATATTTCAGGAATACCCCGTAGGGCATTTGTTTTGAACGTTTTTGCAGATGGTACGGTGTCCAATACGAATGAACCTTTATTGAAAGGTGTTCCGGCAATACCAAAAGGGCAAAAAATTGAAGGTCAATTTTTTCCATTACTGTTTGATAGCAATTTAGCTATGATAGAATGAATTTATTTTTCGGATTTAGTTAATACATTGTAATAAAATTCTAAAATATGCAACCGATAGACCAACAGGCCATGACGCCTGAACTGATACAAAAAATAGATGATACCGGGATCATTGCAGTATTAATTATTGATAAAGTCAAGCATGCCGTTTCGGTTGCAAGGGCCCTTCTTGAGGGTGGGGTAGATTCCATTGAGCTTACATTGCGAACACCAGCTGCCTTGGATTCGGCAAGGGCAATTAAAAAGGAAGTACCCGAAATAACCTTGGGCTTTGGTACCGTGCTAACGATAGAACAGGTAAAGGCTGTTGTTGATGTCGGTGCCGACTTTGCCGTTTCACCGGGATGTAATCCAAAAATCATTGCAGAAGCCTATAAGCAAGGACTTCCATTTGCACCGAGCATAATGACACCAACCGATATTGAAATGGCAGTGGAACATGGCTGTCGCATTCTAAAGTTCTTTCCAGCGCAAACTTCTGGCGGTATGAAACATCTGGAAAGTATGTCTGCTCCCTATAATTATTTGGGCCTAAAGTTCATACCACTGGGAGGATGCAATATGGAAAATGCCCCAAGCTATTTGAAGTCCAAAATCATCACAGCCATTGGGGGCACATGGGTAGCGAAACGACCCTTGATACAAGCTGAAAATTGGGATGCCATAACTAAAAATGCCAAGGAAATAAGGGCATTGATCAATCAAATACGGAAAACTAACTAACAAAACAACCAACCGAATCTAGATTAAGCTATCAGGGTTCATGACACCTAAAAAAGATGAAGAAAATTGTAACTTTTGGAGAAATAATGGGGCGTATTGCTTCACCAGCTAATTTACGATTACGCCAGACTCGCAATTTTGAAGTGACCTATGCGGGGGCAGAGGCCAGTGTTGCAGCTTCTATCTGTAATTTTGGCGGTGAAGCTCGTTATGTAACAGCACTTCCCAAGCATGCTCTGGCAGAGGCAACTATGGATTCTTTGCGTGCAATTGGCATAGATACGCAATACATATTAAGGACAAATGAAGGTCGTTTAGGGCTTTATTTTTTAGAAACAGGAGCTAACCAAAGACCAAGCAATGTTATCTATGATCGAGCGGATTCCGCCATAGCGATAACCCCTTCTGACGCCTATGATTGGGATGCCATTTTTACCGATGCACAATGGTTACATCTAAGTGGCATAACCCCGGCACTTTCGAAAAATGCAAGTGAGGCTTCACTCTTTGCGGCTAAAAAAGCAAAAGAAGCAGGGATTTCAGTTTCAATTGATTTGAATTTTCGGGCTAAGCTTTGGAATTGGGATTCCAAGTATTCGACCCGTGAGTTGGCACAAAAAACCATGCGAAGCATCTTGCCATTTATCGATGTTGTCGTAGGTAACGAAGAAGACTGTCATGATGTTTTGGGCATTCAGGCTGGCGATACCAATGTTCATTCTGGCACACTTGATACGTCGAAATATCCAGATGTGGCCCGTCAAGTGTTACAGCAGTTTCCTAATGTAAGCAAGGTGGCCATTACCTTGCGTGAAAGTATTTCGGCAAGCCATAACAATTGGGGTGCTATGCTGTACAATGCGGCATCTGATACGCCTGCTTTTGCACCGCTTAATAAAGATGGAGAATATAGTCCATATCAGATAAAGAATATCGTGGACCGTGTTGGTGGGGGCGATGCTTTTGCTGCGGGATTGATTTTTGCATTGACCACACCAGAATTGAATGAAACACAAACAGCACTGAACTACGCGGTTGCGGCATCTTGTCTTAAACATTCGATCAAAGGGGATTTCAATTATTCTACAAGAACCGAAGTAGAGCGTTTAATGGGGGGAAATGCTTCGGGTCGGGTGGTTAGATAAAATCATAAGATTAATTGCGACAAGGAAACCAATTTGAACTGCTAATTGTATTATCATGAAAAAAGAAATTCGTTTTTATCTCCTGTTCTTTTCCGTATTTTTTGCATTTATTTCCTGTAGGGAAAATATAGATGAAAGGAAAGAGACCCCCGAAACCACAACTAGTAAGCCCAATATTGTGGTCATTTATGCTGATGATTTGGGTTATGGGGAACTTGGGGCTTATGGTGCGACGGAATTAAAGACGCCCAATTTAGATAAATTGGCCAATGGGGGATTGAAGTTCACCAATGGCTATGCTTCATCCGCAACTTGTACACCAAGTAGATATGCTTTGCTCACCGGTATATATCCATGGAGAAACAAAAGAGCGAAAATCCTTCCCGGAACTGCTCCATTGATAATTGACACTGCACAAAAGACCCTCCCAAAAATGTTAAAAAAACAAGGATACCACACCGGTATTGTTGGCAAATGGCACTTAGGTCTGGGTAGCGGCAATGTAGATTGGAACCAAGAAATTATTCCCGGCCCAAATGAAGTCGGATTTGACTACAGCAACATTTTAGCCGCAACACAAGATCGGGTACCAACGGTGTACATTGAAAATGGATATGTTGTAAACCTAGACCCCAATGACCCCATTGAAATAGATTATGATAAGAATTTCGAAGGCGAGCCCACAGGTCTGGAAAATCCTGAAATGCTGAAAATGAAATGGCATCATGGGCATAACAATAGTATAGTAAATGGCATTCCAAGAATCGGATTTATGAAGGGAGGTGAATCCGCTAAGTGGATAGATGAAGATATGGCAGATTACTTTTTGGCAGAAGCGCAGCAATATGTAAAAGCTCATAAAGACGCCCCCTTTTTTTTGTATTATGCGTTACAGCAACCCCATGTGCCACGAACCCCTCATGCCCGTTTCGTAGGTAAATCAGGTTTGGGGCCTAGGGGAGATGTAATCGTCGAAGCCGATTGGGTCGTTGGGGAATTGATTAAAACCTTAGCGGCAGAGGGTATGTTGGAAAATACCCTTGTTGTATTCTCCAGTGATAATGGTCCCGTTGTCAATGACGGGTATTATGATGATTCGGTAGAAAAATTAGGCAATCATAAACCAGCAGGTGTTTTAAGGGGCGGAAAGTATAGTCTGTTTGAAGCTGGTACCCGTGTGCCTTTTATCACCTACTGGAAAGGGAAAATTAAGCCAGGCATATCCCATGCCTTGGTATCACAATTGGATTTGTTTACCTCAATTGCCGCTCTAGTAAATAGTAGCGAAAGTACACCTGATAGCAAAAACATGTTAGATGTATTCATGGGGAAAAGTAGTATTGGTCGTGATGAACTCGTACTTGAAGCTACCTCAAGAACGGCATTTCGCAAAGGGGATTGGGTAATGATACCTCCCTATGAAGGTCCTGCCATAAATAAATATGTGGATATTGAATTGGCCAATGATACCATATATCAATTATATAATTTAAAGGAAGATCTAGGTCAACAAAACAATCTTGCGGGCAACAATAAAGGGAAATTGGATGAAATGATACAACTCTTCCAGAAAATTAGAGGCTCAGATGACCAAGAAATACAACAATTGGAACTAAAATAGTGAATTGACTTGATCATACTCGCTACTACCTTATTTTGATTCCTTGCGGATACGGGATTACCAGTATAGTGTAGAGATTATAGCTAAATAAAAAAAACCCATCAACAAGGATGGGTTTAGGAATTTCTTATAACAAGTAGGCAGGCGATTTTAGGGAAATCTCCGATTTAATTGGTCTATATGATACCAAATGCGGCCAAAATAAGACCGCCGACAACGGCTAGCAAAATAGCAACCAAAATCACTACCATAATGCCTAAAAAACCATTGAGTAACTTAGTGCCAAAAGTAATTTCCTGCTCCATGATTTAAATTATTTACTCCAATGTAGGGATTTGTTGCATAAAATCCAGCTATTTTTAAGAATATTTCGACTAAATGTCTGATGTTTAGTATGTTTTTTGGATATAAAGCATATTATCTCGATAAAACGAAAATGCCATTTCTCAAGAATGGGACTTATTACCACTTAATTTATCGCTAAGTGCTTCCAATGAAATTCCCTTTGTTTCTGGCATCATCAACAATACGAATAACAATTGTAAGACCATCATGCCTGCAAAGAACACGAATATGGGCCAAGGATTATCCTTAAAAATACCTTTCTCCCCATCTAGGAATATTGGGGTTATCAAAGTAATTATGGCGGCAAAAACCCAATGGGTCCCAGTACCCCAGGATTGGCCAAACGCCCTGACTTTATTAGGGAATATCTCAGATATGAATACCCAGATTACCGCACCTTGCCCAATGGCATGGGAGGCAATGAAAATAAGGATGAATGTCAAAAGCAAAACAGAACTGGCGCCAGTATAGAAACACCAACCTACCATACCGAGGCTGACAATGTAACCGATTGATCCTATTTTCATCAATTGTTTTCTACCCAATCTATCAAGCAACCATACGCCTACAAAAGTGAAAATTAGATTTACGATCCCTATTGAAATTGAGCTAAATAAGGATTCTTGGGCAGCGAGCCCTGCACGTTCCAAAATTTCAGGGGCATAATACAGTACGAAATTAATACCCGAGAGTTGATTGAAAAAAGCAATTAAAAAAGCCAATATCAACGGTGTTTTATAATTACCCGAAAATAACTTCTCTTTCGCTTTTCCAACAGGGATGTGCGCTTTTATGTCCTTCAGTTTTTCATGGGCCTGTACATCGGAATAAATCAGTTGTAAAGTCGCCAATGCCCCTTCGTCATCCCCTTTTTTAAGGACCAACCATCTTGGGCTATTCGGAATACTTACAACCAATAGCGTGTATATAAGGGCAGGAATCGCTTCTACCCCAAGCATCCATCTCCAGTCGTTATCCCCGCCAAATCCCTGTAAAAGATAATTACTGATAAATGCTATGAGAATACCTAAAACCAAGTTAAATTGGTACATACCGCCTAGTTTTCCCCTATTTTTTGGGGATGATATCTCAGAAATATAAATAGGCGCTGCAACCGAGGAGGCACCTACGCCTAAACCACCAATGAATCTGAAAAAGGAAAAGATATAGGGATCTGATGCAATGGCAGAACCTAAGGCAGAAACAGCATACAAAATACCGATCCAGAACAGGGTTTTTTTCCTTCCGAATCTGTCACAAGGAATACCGCCCAGAAGTGACCCTACAACAGTACCCCATAATGCCATTGACATTATGAATGTACCATGAAACCATGGGGAAGTATCCCAAAGTTCCTTAATTGGCAAGTTGGCACCACTAATGACCACGGTATCAAAACCAAATAAAAATCCTGACAATGCCGCGGTCAACGAAATTCGAAAAAGTTTGGAATTCATAGGTTGGTTTCTAGGTTTTGGTAAAGCTAACAAAAAATAGGTAACCAAAAACCTGAACTATTCTAGTAAGGCCACTTTAGGTTTCAAGGTATCTAAATCCTTGGATTTCTTTTGCTTTTTTTCGATGCTTTCCCGCGAATTTTCACTGGGAATTGAATCAATTTTCTTTGGAGATGGTCTTGTTCTTCGATGCTTTTCAGCGGAAGGTATACTATAATCTGGCGTGGGGGTATTATCTTCTTTGCGTACAGTTTCCCTACAAGAGAAAATGATGGCACCCAAAAGAACCAAAAGCATAAAAATTTGGGGAAATTTCATAGTTGCTTGATATTCGTATCATAATAATGTACGAATATGAGCCATGATTTGGATGCTGGCACCTTGGTTTTCTTCAACATAATTGGCATTAATTCGTCCAATGTTTTCCATAAATTCCTTGTTATCCAAAAGGTCATTTAAAACAACCTTGAATTCATCATAGTTCTCGATAACCAAAATACCTTTTTTGTCCACAAGGTTTTCGGCCTCAATGAACCCGTCATAATTAGGACCTATTAATATGGGGATTCCAAAAACCGCTGGTTCCAGGGTATTGTGCAATCCTGTTGCGAAACCGCCACCTACATAGGCTATCTCAGCATAGCTGTATATTTTGGTCAGAAGCCCTATGGTATCTAAAATTAGAACTTCGAAGGTTGCAATGTCATTATCATCTATTTCAGAATGGAGCAACACTTTAGGTAAAATCGAATTTTTCAAGGAATTAATGTGGTC
>JAHHKH010000477.1 GCA_018679695.1 Maribacter sp. | reverse complement strand
TCGTGTGGTCGAATTGGAGTCGAGATGAAACCAAACCGGAAAAAAGTTTGAACAAGGGTTAAGAATTTAAAAATCCACTACCCATACGATAAAACAATAAAATTTGAACCTTGGGAACTTTAGGCTATATTATGCACTTGTAAATGATTTAAATCACAAGGCATGAAAACACAGACCTTATTGGATGCGATACGCTTTATAGATACCCATGAACCCACACAAGCCTATATTAAGGAACGCGAAGCTGCCCCTAAAAACTTTGGGATTTATCAAATTTCGGCAACGGTAGGCAACAAGGAAGACCGTATGGTACGGGTATTGATAAATTTTGCCAAAAGGGCCAATGCAAAAGGCCAGAATGAGGATGTTTTTATAGACATCCAAGGCAATGATCTAAGCGATTTCAAAATTATAAAGATCACCCCGGTAGAGTTTCGCCCTTGATCCCATAGCGCTTCTCCAAGAGGTGGAGTAGCCTGTGATCTAACCAAATAATCCAACTATTTGTCAACTTTCCAAGGTATTGGGGTTCCGAATTGTATGCCTTTTTTCACGCTGTAAAATTCTTATATTTATGAAAGTAAGGATCATTTACATACAGTGGATTCATTAAAATAGGATATGCTGTCTATATAGGTGCTAGTCAAAAAATAACCGTATCATGAAAACACTGAAAACTTCGCTTAAAACCATTCCTATTTTCTTTATAGCAATAACGCTATTACAGAGCTGTGTAGCTTACCAAAAGAATCCTGTTAGCCTGCTACAAGCGGAACAATCAAAAAAACGCGTTAAGCTGAAAACCAGCTCAAATCAAACTTACAAGCTTAAACAAATTGTACTGGAAGAAGAACAATTTTATGGTCTCAATAAAGTAAAAGGGGAAATCGTTAGAATTGCTTTACACAATAACAACGCTAATACGATTTATTTACATAGTAAGAGCAGATCAACTTGGACAACTATTGCCGTTATAGCAGTACCCGTGATTACCCTGGTTATTTTAGCGGCAACAGCCGATAATTATGGCACTATAGATTTATTCCAAGAATGAGGGTAGCGAACCCTATAGCATCGCTTTTTATATAAAACATGTTTCAATTACCTCAACTATTGGTCAACTTTCCAATAATATTCCTGAGTAATCTTGATACTTGAATATCCCCAGATATTTACTCTAAACCAATTAATTCCTTACCTTAGAAAGTACAACCAACCCTTTCTTTTCGATGATAAAATTTTTTCGAAAAATACGATACAACCTTATAGATACAGGCAAAACAGCAAAGTACCTTAAATACGCCATTGGGGAAATCTTTCTTGTTGTGATTGGGATTTTGATTGCACTACAAGTAAATTCCTGGACGGAAGCTAAGAAGCTCAAGGCAACGGAAAAGGAGACCTACTCGAGCCTTCTTACCAGTCTTAGAAAAGATTCTCTAGAACTTGTAAGGGTCATTGATCTACAATCAAAAAGTCTTGAAGCCCAAAACATAATTATAAGTGCATCTGCTCACGATGTATTGCATAATATGACTCCTGATGAGATTTCAGAATTGCTTTTCAATGCCCATAATGGCGGTTACAGCTTTTTCCCTAAATACGGAACGTATAATTCATTGATTTCAAATAAGGGAATAAACATTATACGTTCTGAAAGCATCAAGTCAGAACTCATTGATTTGTACGACTACTGGTGTCGTCGGTATGAGAATGTTGATAATGTGCTTGATAAGAAGTTTCATAATGAACTATTTCCTTTCCTTCAGAAGGAAATTGGATTTTTTGTTAATTCAGACTTAGCATATAACCTAGTTGATAACGCACTTTTTGATAAGGGGTATGAAGATCTACGGTTACAATGTGAGAATGTGAATTTTCTCACTACCCATTCCATAATCCAATTAAAGAATATTCAAGAAAAAGTTAATTGGTTAATTGAGGAAATTGAATCTCAGCTCAATTAACATGATTAGAATTATCACCTACAATGCCTCCTATTTCCTTTAGATAGGAATTGACCTTTTGGTTGGTGAATCTTGGAAATGTAAAAACTCAAAACATCGATCAACTACACCAAAGCTTGATCAAACCCTGCCTTTCAACGAGTTCTTGCAAAATACGCCCTGGTGCAACACTGAAATTTGTATATTATATAGAGTGTAAACATTGTAAAACCGGACTATTATGGAAGTAAATACAAACAAGCACCCCGTATTAAATGTAATTCTTTCGGTATTGAATGTAGGCTTGGAAATTATACTAGGCTTAATTGCCCTTGTTTTCCTCGTTGGGGTATGGCGCATTTTTAGCTGATACCCTTTCGGTTTTTATAGTTGTATCGACTTATTCCTTAGCTTACCTATCCGTAAATGAAAAAGTCGCCGGAGGCGTTTAGGCCTTCCAGACTTACCTATCGGCAGGCAGGGGGCGGATAGGTTGGATTCGTTTCTTAAGCAAATGGTCGGTTACCTACCTCATGCATAAATGCAGCGAACATTCTTTGTGTCTTATCCTTTTTCAGATTTTCAATTCTGAGAAAAAATGGTTACTATTAGATCTTAAAACCAACCTATCATGGATTATAAAAAATCGCTTCTCCGTCTTGCCATTAGTTTGCTTTTATCCCCTGTAGTGGTGTACATCATTTTATTGGCTGCCAAAGCAGCGGGATCTACCTATGAAATGACACATGGGGAAACCTTTATTATTTGGCTCTTGATGGCCATTGTGATTAACCTGTCCATGACGAAAAAGGATTAGGGAAAACGAGTGCATAGAGCAGTTACAAGTCGTTTAATTCATCGCCTTTTCAGGCTCAGCCTTGGGTTTTCACACAGCCAGAGGTGGGAACACCAGAGGCGAGCAAATCCTCCTTCTCCACTCTTGGTAATGGATGCCTCTCCACTAGCTTTTCTTCTTCTATAGAAGTTGCAGCAAAGGAAAATAAGTAGTAATATTGCAGTCCTAAAACCGGTCCTATAGCTCAGCTGGTTAGAGCACCTGACTCATAATCAGGGGGTCCCTGGTTCGAGCCCAGGTGGGACCACATCAAGCAGAAAACCTGCACCGGAAGGTGTGGGTTTTTACATTTTCTGAAAGAAGGACATGGTTGCTTGGGTATTCTGAAAGGAAATGTAAAAAATAGCTTTGCTTTAGAAAAGCACTGTTTTCTATTTGCAGAAGCGGGAGTTCTCTGGTCCAAGAGCGGAGCAATCTCACCCAGGTTACCCGTCCGCAATCTAATGTAGGCGGGGTGGGACCACATCAACAAAAAACCCGTGCAAAAATGCACGGGTTTTTTGTTTCCTTGCTTTATCAGCTGTCATAGCGCTACCTATATTGCCCATATGTTCAAATTTATTCAAAGATTCCCAATTGGTTTGCGATAGTTTTTTAGTAACCCCCTAAATCTCCGTATTTTTGCCCTATGGAAACACAACGACAAAAAAAAATCGGCGGGATAATCCAAAAGGATATCGTTGATATTTTGCAACGCGCCGCCATAGACGGTGGCCTGAAAGGGATCTTGATCTCGGTGACCAAGGTGAACGTTACCACGGATCTCTCCATTGCCAAAGTATATTTGAGCATTTTCCCGAATAAGGATGCCAAGAAATTGATGGAAGGCATACAATCCAATCAGCCCCTGATTAAACACGAGCTGGCCCAACGCACCAGACACCAACTGCGAAGAGTGCCCGAACTTTTGTTCTTTCTGGATGATTCGTTGGACTATATCGAAAATATCGAAGAATCCTTGAAAGGCGGGGAAAACCCAATCGAAAACCGGGATCTGCTCGAAAAAAGAAAGAAATCCTAACCCTCCCTTGACTTGAATTTTCCGCTTTACATAGCACAGCGATACCTACGCTCAAAAAGCAGTCAAAATGCCGTGAACATCATTAATTTCATCACTTTTCTGGTGATTGTCATTGGTGCTGCTTCCCTGTTCATTGTCTTATCGGGTTTTGCAGGTTTAAAGACTTTTAGCCTTTCCTATACCAACATCTTCGATCCCGATCTAAAAGCCACCCCCGTCACTGGAAAGGTCTTTAC
>JAHHKH010000476.1 GCA_018679695.1 Maribacter sp. | reverse complement strand
GAAGAAGTTCAAGCGTTTTTCACTTAGTCATGGGTATAGAGCTTCATACAGTATCAATTCGTTCCAGACCAATTTGGAAAAAGAAAATACACAATTTGATCCTGAAACAGGTGATAGATTGCCAGATTTGATTTTGAATAATGTAGTATTAACAGATCAGTTTAATCCTTTAATGCGGGTCGATTTCGAAATGAAGAACTCAGTGAGTGTATTGGCGGAAATAAGGACAGACAGGGCATTGTCTATGAGTTTTGATAATAACTTAATGACCGAGATCAATGGCAAGGAATATACGCTCGGATTGGGTTATCGCATTAAGGATGTAAAATTGGTGACAAACATAGGGGGTAACAAAACGCGATTAAAGGGCGACTTGAACCTGAAAGGCGATATTACACTAAGGGATAATATTACGATTATCCGGAATTTGGATATTGACAATAATCAAATCACCTCGGGTCAGAATTTGTTCTCACTTAAATTTACCGCTGACTATGCGCTAAGCAAGAACTTGAATGCCCTGTTCTTCTATGATCATTCGTTCTCCAAATTCGCAGTCTCGACGGCTTTCCCGCAAACCACGATCAATACAGGATTTACCTTGAAGTATAATTTTGGAAACTAAACTTTGTATTTCATCAAGCCCCTCAAGACCTTTTGAAGGTACTATGAATATAGACACAATTAGTTTCAATTTTCACCGTAAAGGATATTTTGGATATTAGTTTTGGATGGTTGGTCTTAACCTTTAATATTTATTTGAATTACCTGAAAGAATAATTTACATTTGCTTCGCTAACAAAAAATACTGGAATGAATATACCGTCAGATTTAAAGTACACAAAGGACCATGAATGGGTCAAGGTTGAAGACGATGTTGCAATAGTAGGAATCACTGATTTTGCCCAAGGTGAACTAGGGGATATTGTTTATGTTGAAGTAGAGACTGTTGATGAAACTTTGGATAAGGATGAGGTTTTTGGTTCTGTGGAAGCAGTAAAAACCGTATCAGATCTGTTTTTGCCATTAAGTGGGGAGATTATCGAATTCAATGAGGCCTTGGAAGATGAACCTGAAAAAGTGAACTCCGATCCTTATGGAGAGGGGTGGATGGTAAAAATAAAAATAAGTGATGCAACTGAAGTAGAGAGTCTACTAACCGATGCTGCATACAAAGAATTGATTGGTGCATAAAAAGCATCAATATGCTATTGCATTTATAAGCTGGATGGTGTTTGTAACATTTTCCAGCTTATATTCATTTGAGGGAAGTGGTTTTGGTTCGTTCAATGTTCCTAATGGGGATAAAATAGTGCATTTTATATTTTACTTTGTTGCTGCGGTTCTGGGGTCATTGTTTCTGTTGGAAACAAAAAAGGAAATGGCCTTACAATCCATTCAAGTTATAATATTAGCTTTTTCGCTTATATTTTTCGGTATAATTATTGAGGTTATCCAAGAGGCATTTACGACCAATAGGTCTGGGGATGTGAATGATGCACTTGCGAATAGCATAGGTGCTATATTAGGTATTCTTGCCATTTTTGTCATAAATTATAGGCAAAGAGGGTTAAAATAAAGGTTTACTTGTTTTTTTATTAATTATTTAGTTAAATTAGCGAACATTAAAAATTGTAAATATGGAACTAAAAAAGAGCCCAAAAGCGGATTTAAGGAGAAATAGTGGTACTTATTTTGTCATAGGACTGGCTATTGTTATGTTTTTGGTTTGGCGTGGATTGGAATGGAAAACGTATGACAAGGTCGATGAATATGACATTTCTATGAACGTAGAGGATATGTTGGATGAAGAAGTTCCAATGACGGAGCAGATTAAGACTCCTCCTCCTCCTCCTCCTCCAGCGGCACCTGAGATTATCGAGGTTGTAGAGGATGAAGAAGAAGTGGAAGAAACCGTAATCGAGTCTACCGAAACTAGTCAAGAAGAGGAAGTAATAGAGGTAGAGGATGTTGAGGTCGAAGAGGTAGAGGAAGATATTGATGTACCTTTCGCCGTTATTGAAGACGTACCAATTTTTCCTGGTTGTGAAAGCGAAAAAGGAAAAGGTGCAAAAGCAATGCGTGATTGTTTCCAAGCCAAGATGCAAAAGCATATCGCCAAAAACTTCCGTTACCCTGAAATTGCCCAAGAAATGGGTGTGCAAGGGCGCGTTAACGTAATGTTCGTTATTCAGAAAGATGGTAGTATAGGTGGTGTAAGAATGCGTGGACCAGATAAAAATTTGGAAAAAGAAGCAGCTAGGATTATAGGTAAATTGCCTAAAATGACTCCGGGAAAACAAAGGGGTAGAGCCGTTAGGGTACCTTTTAGTATTCCAATTACTTTCAAGTTACAGTAAAAAACATTCCATATGTAATTTAAATCCCGGGCCTAGGCCCGGGATTTTTTTATTTCGTTTTTAAACTTTTATAAAAAATTTCTCGAATGCGTTCAGGATTAATGAATCCATTGCCATGGGTGCTATCGTAAGCCGATAATAAACTAGAGTTGCCTACGACCTCTTCCAAAGTCTTACCAGCCTCGATTTCCTTTTCTATTTTCGACTTTATATCTTCAAGGATGTTGACATAGGCTTCAAGTTCGGCCTTGTTCGAAGGGCTACCATGGCCGGGTATAATTTTGGTATCATCATTAATAAGTAAAAGGGCTTTCTTATGTGACTTAATATAACCTTCAACACTACCCCCACTTTTTAAATCGATATATGGATATCTGCCAGCGAAGTAGGTATCACCCATATGTAGAACATTATTATTTAAGAAATAAACCATGGCATCACCATTTGTATGGGCATTATGTACGTGAAATGCCATAATGGTCTCTTCACCATCATAAAACGTTATATCATCTGAGAAAGATATTTCAGGTAATATTTTTTCATCCAAATTTTGGTCCTTGGCCAGCTTTTCTTCTAAACTCTTTCTCACATTGTCATGGGCTATCAAGGTGGTTGCTTTTGTATTGAACTTTGCATTACCACCAGTATGGTCCCCATGCATATGGGTGTTGAACAAAAACGAAATGGGTCGATTTGTTAGGGTGCCAATGGCATTCTTAATTTTATCGCTTAAACGTTCAAACTGATCATCGATCATAAATACATTATTCTCGCCAACATAAATGCCAATATTACCACCTTGGCCAGTTAACATAAATACATCTTTCGATAAAGTATCGATCTTGATTACTGTTTCTTTTTCCTGGGCCACTGCCATGGTAGAAAGGCATAGGCACAAACTCAATGTTGTAATTAACTTCATGATCTTTATTGTTATACGTTTAAAGTGCTGTATCGGGTATAGTATCAAAGATATGATAAACCTTGATATTTCGTTGCACAGATAGCATTCTGCAACTATATTTGCGTTTTTATAAAAATGATAATGAAGACCGCAGTTGAGCCAGCAAAGAAAATATCATGGTCCATGTTGTTTGCTGATTTAAAGGAAATTACAAAAGTAAGGCTTGCGATAAGTGTGGTTTTCTCTTCCATAGCTGGTTATTTATTGGGTGCATACGAGATCAGCTTTGTTTCGCTTTTACTTCTCGCATTTGGTG
>JAHHKH010000471.1 GCA_018679695.1 Maribacter sp. | reverse complement strand
GATTTTGTAGAAAGAAATACAGCTAACCCATTTTTCCTATATTGGGCAACACCTATTCCGCATGTAGCCTTACAGGCCGACGATAAATGGCTTGAACACTACAAAACAAAGTTTGGCAAAGAAGAGCCATACTTGGGTCAAATGGGATATTTTCCACATCAAAACCCGAGAGCTGCCTATGCTGCCATGGTTTCCTATTTAGATGGGAATATTGGTAAATTGGTACAACAATTAAAAGATAAAGGGATTTACGACAATACCTTGATTGTTTTCACTTCAGACAATGGACCGTCATATGCCGGTGGGGCCGATCCGGAATTTTTTAACAGTGCAAAACCCTTTAAAGGGGAATATGGTCGTGGTAAAGGTTATTTATATGAGGGAGGTATTAGGGTACCCATGATAGCAATGTGGCCCGATAAAATAAAGGCAGGCAGTTCGAGTGATCACATATCTGCCCATTATGATATGCTGGCAACCTTTTCAGATATTGCCGGGTATGAATTACCCGAGGAATCGGATGGTGTTAGCATGTTACCAACTTTGCTTTCTGAAGAAAACCAAAAAGAACATGAATTTCTGTATTGGGAATTTCCATCCTATGGTGGCCAAGTGGCTATTCGAATGGGAGATTGGAAAGTTGTACGTCAAAATCTCAAGGATGCTAAAAAAGAGGCTACCCTTGAACTATACAATTTAAGGGAAGACCCTACCGAAGCCTCCAATATCGCAAGTGAACATCCCGATATATTGAAAAAAGCCGCTGAGATTTTTGCCCGGGAAAGAGCTCAGCCAGAATTGGAACATTTTAAAATACCGCTGATAGCGGATGGATTATTAAATGAATAATAACTCATTCGACAGAAAATTTATAAACACAAACCGAATTATATTCTTGCCCAGGTACTAACAACGTAGACGGAAAGTTTGCATTATTCGGAGAATTTGGATAATGCTGTGTTTCTAGGCAAAAAGCTCCTCTCCGCTCATAAACACCACCTTTTTTTCCATTAGTTTCACCGTCTAGGAAATTACCACCATAGAACTGTATGCCCGGTTCATTGGTAAAGACCTCTAAAACCCTTCCACTAGTAGGTTCTTTTACTTTTGCAGCAATTAGTAGTCCATCATCATTTTCAATACCCTTGTCCAAAATATAATTATGGTCAAATCCTCCACCAATTTTCAATTGATCATGCTCCATTTCCAAACCCGATTTAATGGTTTTTGGCAGATTAAAATCAAAAGCAGTTTCTGCTACAGGCATAATCTCCCCCGTAGGTATCAAACCTTCATCCACAGCGGTAATACTTGACGAGTTTATTTGCAAAATGTGATCATTGACAGTGCCTTTGCCTTCCCCTTTTAAATTAAAGAAAGAATGATGGGTAAGATTTACATGCGTTTTTTTATCAGTCGTTGCAGTGTATTCAATTCGTAATTCATTGTCATCATTCAGGGAATATTCAACAGTTACATTTAGGTTTCCAGGATATCCCTCTTCCATATCAGGGGAGATTCTTTTAAAACGAATGAAGTTTTGCGAAACGGAATCAACATCCCATACAACCGATTCAAATCCAATTTCACCGCCATGAAGATGATTTCCATTGTTGTTTTTGGCCAAATCATATGCAATTCCATCAATTTCGAATTTCCCTTGAGCTATCCTATTACCATAACGTCCTATCGTGGCTCCAAAATATCCGCTGTTGGACTGGTATTCCTCCAATGTTGAATAACCAAGTACTATATCTTCAAAATTGCCATTTCTATCGGGTACCATAAGTGATACCAACCGTTGGCCATAATTTGAGAATACCACTTCAATACCATTCTTGTTTTGCAAAATGTATAATTGGGTTTTTATGCCATCTATCGATCCTTCAAAATTTTCATAGGCGATACCAGATTTGGTTTTTTCTTTTTCCATACTGCTGTCGGTTGTATCCGCTTTTACGGTTTTCCTTCTTTCATTGCAACTCTCAATTGAAACTAGAATGGAAAGTAGAAACAAAAACAGGACATTATTATTTTTCATTGATTTCTTTTTAGGGTTATGAAGATATAAATATCTTTAC
>JAHHKH010000458.1 GCA_018679695.1 Maribacter sp. | reverse complement strand
GTTGATGAAGCGGAAATGTTTTACAACCAATTGCATGCACATGAAGAAATACAATTGAGCCTTATTTCAAAAGGGCATGGAAAGTTAATTGCCGGGGATAGTATCCATAACTTTAAGGAAGGTGATTTCTTTGTGATCGGGTCTAATTGTCCGCATCTCTTTCAAAATGAAAAGACCCATTCCCATGTAAAAATGATCTCTCTCTTTTTTACAAGGGATTCCTTTGGATCTGATTTTTTCAATCTTGCTGATCTTGAGTCGATCCGTTCTTTTTTTGAAATAGCCAATGATGGTTTTAGATTACTATCGGATAAGGATTTTGTAAATGGATTAATGATTAATTTCCCGAAACAAGATAAATTGACCCGATTCATAAATCTCTTAATGCTGATCAAAATTCTCTGTAAGGCTGAGCGCGAAATATTGACACGATTTGTTTATCCGAAGAAAATAGGTAATCGCGATGGCCAACGTTTACAAGCGATCTTTGAGTTCGTTCTAAACAACTATCAATCGGAAATCAGTCTTGAAACCGTTGCTGATCTTGCCTATATGACTCCTAACGCTTTTTGCCGTTTTTTTAAGAACCGTACACATAAGACATTCTTCCAGTTTTTAATTGAATTACGTTTGGAACATGCCTGTCAACTTCTCACTGGGACGGAATTGCCAATAGCCGAAATTTCTGAAAAATCTGGATTCAATTCAATTTCAAATTTCAATCGTCAATTTAAAAGTTATAAAGGAATAGCGCCTTCTCAATATAAAACGCGAATAATCGCCTAGTTGTAATAGTTCTACTATCATTAATTTGAATTGAAATGAAATACCATTCTTAATGTTTTCACTATTTTTGCAGCTGATTAGTAGAAAATTAGCATGAAGAAATTAGCTTTAATGATAGTCGGGTTGGTAGTGGCATGTAATTCGTCACAAAAAGCTGTTCCTGACAAAACAATTGCCGAGCAGCCAGCGATAGGTCCTGTAAGTTTTGCGGGTACTATTACAGAAGCTGAATTGAAAGAACACCTATATGAGTATGCCTCTGACGAATATCAAGGTAGGGAAACAGGTCAACCAGGACAGAAAATGGCATCGGAATATATAAAGAAAGAATATCGCTCCATTGGTGTGCCAGCGGCTAAAGGCGATGGTGACTACTATCAAAATGTACCTCTCGAAGCCAGAAAAATGCCTTCAGGAACTGTTATTTTCAATGAAGTTGAATATGAATTGGGGCAAGATGTTCTTGCATTTTCGAAAGCAGAAGGTTCCTTTGAGAACATTGTTTATGCAGGTTATGGAATTGAGGATGCCAATTATAGTGATTACCAAGATCTGGAGGTAAAAGACAAATTGGTATTGGTCAAGTTTGGCGAGCCTAAAAACCCAGATGGCACCTATAAGGTTAGTGGCACCAATGAAAGCTCTGACTGGAGTAATATATCAGAGGCATTCGGTAAGCGTTCAAAAGTTATTAATGATAAAGGTGGCTTGGGTATACTTTATCTCGATGAGGCCAACTATGGACGATATAAGAGTTATTTTAAACGCATGAAAAAAAGGGCCGCCAACAATCTGTCAATAAAAGCTGAAAATGCGGATTTTATAAGTGTTTTATTGAACGAAAATACAGCAACGGCTTTGTATCCAGATGTCATTAATAACAGCGATCCGAAATTAGTCAGTGCTGATATTAATTTAAATCTTACAACTGAAAATAATACAATCAACTCGGAAAACGTAGTGGCTATGATTAAGGGATCAACCTATCCCAATGAATATATAATCATCTCTGCGCATCTAGATCATATCGGCGTTACCGAGAAAGGTGAAATTAACAATGGTGCAGATGATGATGGCTCAGGTACTGTTGCCCTTTTGGAAATTGCCGAAGCATTTAAACAGGCATCCCAAGCTGGTCATGGCCCTAAACGTTCTATCGTTTTCCTTCATGTTACTGGTGAGGAAAAAGGACTTTTAGGATCGCAATATTATACAGACTACCAGCCTATTTTTCCACTCGCCCAAACCGTGGCCAATCTGAACATTGATATGATCGGTAGAATTGACCCAAAACGTGAAGGTGGTCGTAATTATATTTATTTAATAGGTTCAGACAAATTAAGTACCGATTTACATAAACTTTCTGAAGATGTGAATAGGAAGTATGCAAATATGGAGTTGGACTATACATACAATGATGAAAATGATCCTAATCGTTTTTATTACAGAAGTGATCACTACAATTTTGCCAAGAACAACATACCGATAATATTTTATTTTAATGGAACCCATGATGATTACCATAGGCCATCCGATACTGCTGATAAAATAAACTATGACCTTTTGGAAAATAGGGCTAGATTGATCTTCCACACCGCATGGGAAATTGCCAATCGTGATCAAAAAGTAATTGTTGATAAGGCTACGAAATAATATTCCTTAAATTTAAAAATGAAAAAAGCCCTAGCGTAAACGTTAGGGCTTTGATTTTTTGGGTGGAAGACCGGTTTCGAACCGGCGACCTCTGGAACCACAATCCAGCGCTCTAACCAGCTGAGCTACAACCACCATCTTAAGCGGTGGCAAAGTTAATTTTTTTTCACTGATCTTTCCAACTAAAACCCGGTATATTTTTTAAGTGATCTATTGAAGATTCTTTCCGTTGAAATAGTATCACAAACGTGCATAAAGCTGCATTTTGACCAAAACATCGATAAACTACGTACTATTAAGGTCAAAACACACAAAAATCGCGTTTTCACAACAATTATTATTTATCCCAGTGACTGGGAATTATTTTTATTCCCTTAATACGATAAGTATTTTCCATCTGATGTCAGCGAAACAGAAGAATAACCCTATACCCCAATCAAAATTGAAGAAGTATTTCTTGCTTGCTACATTGCTATTTTTGGGATACAACCAAATTAATGCCCAATTATCCTTAAGGGATAGTTTGCAGGGACATATTGAAAATTACCGTTCCAGCCAAAATTTCAATCCCAAGGATAGTTTATATATTGACCTTCTCAATAATCTAGGTTCTGAAATGCGATATTTCAAATCAGATAGTCTCTTATTACTTTCACAACAAGCCTTAGAGTTAAGTAAGGCTTCCAACAATGATTACGGACAGTGTAAATCATTGATTGGAATTGGTGACTACTATATCGATAAAGGAAATTATGACCACGCGATAACCCACTATCAAAAAGCCCTGACCGAAGCAAAAGAGTTAGAGGACAAGGACCTTATAATTGATATAAAGAATAGTATTGCGGGCGCCTATGACTTTAAAGGGGATTATGCCGAAGCTCTCAGTAGGTATTTAGAGGGTATTGAGTTGGCCACGGCGACCGGGAATGACCTCATGTTGTCCATTCTTAATGAAAATATTGCCAACCTCTATGCTACACAAAAAAATTATACCCAGGCTATTCATTTTTATAAAATCGTCAAAAGAATCAATGATAAAATTGGTAACGATATTTATTCGGCAGAAACGATGAGTAATATTGCTTCGGTCTATGCAGATATGGGTGAATTGGAATACGCTATGTTCAATGTAAATAGCAGTATAGCAACTTTCGAGAAACATAAAATAATGGATTGGCTTGCCTATGCCTATGAGGTAAAAGGTAAAACTTATTTGAAGGAGGGAGATAATAAATGGGCCCTGTTCTTTTACAAGCAAAGTGAAATGATCCATGAAAACCTTGAAGATGATCGAGGTGAGACATCACTATTGAATGGTATTGCCATTGCCTATCTGGGACAGGGGAATGATAGCTTGTCCGAGCAGTATGCCTTAAAAGCCTTTGAGCTTTCCAAAAAAATAAAGTTTCATGAGGAAACGGAAAAAAGTGCCAATACCCTATATAAAATATACAAGAACAAGAAAGATTTTGGGTCGGCATTGGGTTACCATGAAATATACCAAACCTTGCGCGATACCATATCTACCAACAAAAACAAAAAGAGTATCACAATGTTGGTAACCAAATTGGAATTTGAAAAACAAAAGGAAAGCTTGATGGAAGAGAATTCAAAAGCTCTAGCAAGCCAAAAAAGATATATTTATGCGGCACTACTTATCCTGATTATTTTCTTGACAGTTACTATAATAGTTAGAAGAAATGAAAAAATTCAAAAAAGATTGAATACCGAACTTTACATTAAAACGGCCAAATTGGTCGAAAATGAAAAGGAATTACGGGACATCAATGAAACCAAAGACAAACTGTTTTCTATTATAGGCCATGATCTTAGAGGTCCGATTGCCGCCTTCCAAGGGCTTTTAAAACTGTATAAGCAAGGTGAGATAGGTGGTGAGGAGTTTTTGCAATTTATTCCTAAACTAAGTTCTGATATTGAGCATATATCATTCACCCTAAACAACCTACTCTCTTGGGGTCGGACACAAATGAATGGATCGGTAACCAAGCCAGGAATTGTATCCTTGGAGAATCTGGTCAATGAAAACATTAATCTACTTTCTGAAACAGCCGAAGCCAAATCTATAAACATTGTCAATAAAATGGCACCCAATACGCTATCCTGGTCTGATGGTGATCAGATCGACATTGTTATACGGAACCTTATAAGTAATGCCTTAAAATTTACTCCTGAAAATGGCTTGATTACTATTGATGCCATGGAGAGAAGTAGTACCTGGGAAATTTCTGTGAGGGATACAGGTGTTGGGATCGATCCTGAGATTCAAAATAAAATCTTTGAAAAGAATTCGAATATTACCACTTATGGTACCAACGACGAGAAAGGCACTGGATTGGGATTATCGCTTTGTAAGGAAATGGTTGAGAAGAATAACGGGAAAATATGGGTAGAGAGTTTAATGCCAAATGGTTCCTGTTTTTATTTTACATTGCCTAAACTCCGCGACAAATTCCAGAGAGCAGGTTAAATAAGGTCGTTTAGATTTTTGATTCCAGGAAAACGTTCCGACGTAAAACCTTCAGCATGTGACACCCCTATCAATCGGCCTAAATCCCGTGCTCTATAATCAACACTATCCAAGAAGTTTTTACTACTGATGGGGGTTTCGGGTTCTTTACTTTCGGGGTCATGAAATTGCGAGGAATAAGCTAAAATAGCTTCCTTTTTTTTGTCTATAAACCCAGAAACATCTATGACAAAATCGGGTTTAAGATTTCTCCATTGAATATAATGATACACATGATTGGGTCTCCAAGGATCTTGCCATTGGTCGTCACCTTCCATTTTTGTATCAATTTTAACCAATCCACTCAAGAAACAAGAATCACTTACCAACTTACTTCCCTTTGCATGATCAATGTGGCGATCTTCAATGGCATTACATAAGACGATATCGGGCTGATATTTTCGCAGCATTCGAATCACTGCCATTTGATGTTGCTTATTGTTTGCAAAAAATCCGTCTTCAAATTCCAAATTTTCACGAATTGCAATACCTAATATTTTAGCCGCGGTATTAGCTTCTTGATCCCTGATTTCCGCAGAACCTCTTGTTCCTAGTTCACCTCGGGTCAAATCTACAATACCCACTTTTTTACCGTTGGCGACTTCTTTCGCAATTGTAGCCCCTGCCCCAAGTTCCGCGTCGTCGGGGTGTGACCCAAAAACCAATATGTCTAATTTCATTTAATAGTTTATTTGTTGAATCCCCTTTTTTTATAGGATTCGTTTCAATCCTGATATCTAGATGGAAGATATAGGTATTGATTTTGGATTTAATGCGTCGTTGCTATAGAACCTCGCTTTACTTTTTGTAAAGCTTGTTCAATATCGGCGATAAGGTCTTCAGGTTCTTCTATACCCACTGAAAACCGGATCAACCCATCCGATATGCCTTGGTTCTTGCGTTCTTCAGGGCCAATGAGGGCATGTGAGGTTTGAGTTGGTGAAAGTACCGTACTCTCAACACCAGCCAAGCTCATCGTCGATTTTATTAATTGAAGTGCCTTTTGAAATTCCGAAGCGTCATAGTCTGCATTCAACTCAAAGGACATCATTCCCCCAAAACCGTTCATCTGTGTTTTGGCCAATTCATGACCGGGATGATTTGGCAGCCCGGGATAATAAACCCGCTCAATTTCAGAATGGGCGTCCAAATACGCTGCCAAGTGTTGGGCATTTGCATTTTGTGCTTTTACGCGAATTCCCATGGTTTTAATACTGCGTTCCAAAAGCCAGACCGTATAATCACTTAAGCTACCTCCCAAATTTTTTGCCAATTGGAAAATTCGTTCCATATTCACTTCGGTCGAAGCTACTGCACCTGCACATATATCGGAATGCCCCCCCATATATTTTGTTGCACTATGAATAACAACCTCTATACCAAAATCAATGGGATTTTGGTTCACCGGGCTGGCAAACGTATTATCAATCATAGACACCAGCCCATGCTTTTTGGCTATTTTGGCGATAGCATCCAAATCGGTTATTGTCAGTAAGGGATTCGAAGGGGTTTCAATAAATATGACTTTTGTATTTTCCTTGATTTTTGCCTCAAAATCCTGTGGGTCCAATCCGTCAGTAAAATCATATGCTATGCCATATTTAGAGAACTCCTCATTCACAAAATTATAGGTGCCCCCGTAAAGCGTTTTTTGAAGGACAATATGGTCTCCGGCTTTTAAGAATGCCAACAACGATGTGCTAATTGCCGCCATACCACTGCCGAAAATCATGGCGGCTTCAGCATGTTCCAAGGCTGCTATCTTTTGTGAAAGGGCCATTTGATTAGGTGTATTGAAATACCTTGGATAGCGTTTTATATCAACATCGTCAAAAGCATAAGATGTGCTCATATACAAAGGTGAGACTGCCCCTTTAAACTTTTCATCATGAATTTCACCCACATGGGTGCAAATCGTATTTATCCCTTTTTTCATCATGCCTATTGCTTATGTTTTAATCGAAAGTTAAAGTTATGAATTTCTTTTAGACAGCCAATGCCTATTACCCAATGTCATAATAAAAGACCCGAATGCATAAAGCTATACCTCTACCTTCTTCCAGTACCCCTTTCTAAACCAAACAATAGCGATAATTGCGAGCATCACCTCGGCCAACGTTATGGCAAGGAATACCCCCAGAGCTCCCATTTTGAATGTGATGGCTGCCAAATAGGCAAAGGGCAATTGGAACATCCAAAAGGCGACAAAATTTATTTTAGTTGGGGTTTGTGTATCCCCTGCCCCATTAAAGGCCTGGGTGACAACCATACCATAGGCATAGAAGATATAACCCGCCGCAATTATCTGAAGACAAAGCCCCCCATTTTCGATAACTACTGGATTATCGTTAAACCACCCCACTATTTCATGTGCAAAGAATAAATAGATTATTGAGACTACAGCCATAAAATAAGCATTGTAACGCCCGGTTTTCCATACCGAAGTTTCTGCTCTATCAGGTTGTTTCGCCCCTAAATTCTGGCCTACCAAAGTGGCTGCTGCGTTACTCATTCCCCAAGAGGGCATTAAGGTGAACAGCATTACTCGAATTGCAATTGTATAACCGGCAAGTACTTCGCTTCCAAATTCAGACATCATCCGCATTAAAAATACCCAGCTCGAGGTGCCGATGAGAAACTGGGCAATACCCCCAAGGGATACCTTTATCAAATTGAACATAACCGATAGTCTTATGACCACATCCTTAAAACCAAGTTTTATCCTACTCCATCCGAAAAAGAGAATCCCCAATTGAAACAGTACCGCGGTACCACGTCCGATATTGGTAGCTATTGCGGCACCCATTACCCCAAATTCCGGGATAGGGCCCCAACCGAATATAAAAATAGGATCCAAAATGATGTTGAGTCCGTTTGAAAGTACTAATGTCCACATTGCAATAGAAGCGTCGCCTGCTCCCCTAAAAATCGCATTGATAAGAAATAATAGTAAAATGGTTATGTTACCACCGATTAATAATTGCGTATAACCATAACCCTCATTGATCAGATCTTGCTCGGCCCCCATCAATGCCAGGATATCCCTGGCATATAAGAAACCAACTACACCAACAATCAAAGCCACCAAAATACCAAGAACAATGGCTTGTACTGCGGATTCCCTTGCGCCTTGTATGTCTTTTTCCCCTATCCTACGTGCGACAACAGCTGTTGCAGCCATACTAAGGCCAATGGCTACGGCATAGACCAAGGTGATTACCGATTCGGTCAATCCAATTGTGGCAACGGCATTTACGCTTACCTGTGACACATAAGCAATATCGACTATGGCGAAGATAGACTCCATCATCATTTCCAAAATCATCGGAATCGAGAGCATGAAAATGGCCTTGCGAATACTCCCAGTGGTAAATTCGGTTTGCTTCCCGGTTACGGCAATAATAAAATAATCGAAAAGTTGCTTGAGCGTAAGTTTATTTTGAGATGTCATTTTTTAAGAATTATGTTGAAAAGCCCGCCAGAACGGCACGGGCAGGAAGATTACAAAAGATGTGCAAGAAGTACAGCTCTAGGTCGCTTACTTCGTGGATACTAACCCTATGACATCTATAATTAACATAATTCGCTTACTTCATGATGCTGTAAAGATGCGATAAATTTTCTAAATTTTAAAATGTGTTGATTTGATCCAGGATGATATAAGTCATGTCAAATGAATTTCCCACTAGCTAAATTTAGGATGAGAGAAAATAGCTATTCCTATATAAAGGCTCGATCGATAGTATAAATAAATGCTTAAAATATACCTTTTTTTCCTGTATACGATTGTTTTTATGGGCAGTACGCAATGAAAAAGGGCTATACCTAGGCTGACATTGAAAGTATACTTTTGATATAATGTTCACAAAACTTGAAATTTCGTCTGCGTTTTATAAAGATTGGATTAACCAATACCTTTTGGTTTCCAATACTGCATATTGCCGAATTCATGGTTAATATATTAGTTATGAATTCGATGTTTTAAGGGTAATTGATAAAGGATATCTGCATGTTGAAGTTCTTCAAAATAATAAGACAACAGCTTATTACCAAAGGCAATTTCAAAAAGTATTTGATTTATGCCATAGGTGAAATTATTTTGGTTGTGGCCGGGATTTTAATAGCACTTAGTATTAATAATTGGAATGAACGACGCAAGACCGAAATACTGGAACTCGAATATTTAAAAAGACTGCGAACCGATCTGAAAGTTGACTCCCTTTACCTAAATAATGAGATGCAGGAATGTAAAAAAGCTATGAAAGGTAGCTATCAGTACATTCATAAGGCATATGAAACACAAAACAGTATCGAAGATTATGTAGATTTGGTTGAGTTTTTAATTCATAGAACAGAAAACTTGGTAGTTCAAAATTCAACCTATACAGAACTTAACAATGCCGGGCTTCTAAGTATTATACAAAATAAGGTATTGAAAGATAGCCTTATCGCCTTATATCGGGAATATGAATATGTGGCTTCCCGCATTAAGGAATTCAATGACTACCATTCCAGATTTCTAAGTTCGATCAAGGTTTATGGAAGAAAGTATGCCAAGGACCGTTCTAGGATCTTTGACCAGAACCATATGTTCAACGAAACGGAATGGAAATTTATAAATGACCCAACATCCCAAGATTTTAAGGATCAAGAATGGGCACAGGCCATGTATTACGTTAAAAACGCGGAGGCCCTGGAATTGCACAAAAAACTTATCATTAGAGTGAAATTCCTAATAGGTCAAATTGATCGGGAATTGGAGCAAAGAATATAATCTATTTTTTAAAAAAACATCAAGCAGCTCCTCGAATAAAAACTCAACCACATGAAAAAAAAACCAACGAATTACTTTGCGTAATTCACCTTATACCTCCAATAGCTGATAGCTCCTAACACCAAAACCCCAAAAACCGTATAGTAGATAAACATAGGGGTAATTACCTGTGCCCCACTGGCATAGCTATGTAACCCTACCAAGTAAAAATTCACCCCGAAATACGTCATCATGATACTTCCAAACGCGATCACACTTAAAAAATTAAATAACCATCTTCCCCGTAAACCGGGTACCAAGCGTACATGAATTACGAAAGCATAGACCATAATCGAAATCAGGGCCCAAGTCTCCTTAGGATCCCAGCCCCAATAGCGACCCCAACTTTCATTGGCCCATTGACCGCCTAAAAAGTTTCCTATGGTCAACATTACCAAGCCTACCATTAATGATAACTCATTGATGATAGTCAGCTCCTGTAAATTAAGCTTCATGCGTTTCTTGTTCTTTTTATTGGTAAGTACGATCAAGATGAGCGAAACCACTCCCAAAATCATTCCAACGGTCAAGGGTCCGTAACTACCTACGATGACTGCAACATGAATCATAAGCCAATAACTGTCCAATACAGGAACCAGATTAGCTATTGCAGGGTCTACCCAGCTTTGATGCGCAATCCATAGCAACATCGATGTTACAAAGGCCGAGGCCGCTATGGTCATATCACTTTTTCGCCCTAATAACAGTCCCATGCCCATGGTGGCCCAAGAAACATAGAGAATACTCTCGTAAGCATCACTCCAAGGGGCATGACCGGAAATATACCAGCGTAAAACAAGACCAGCGGTATGCCATAGGAATAAAATGATGATGGTTCCTTTGAAGAAATAGGTGCCGATGCGCCAAATTGCACGTTCCTTGAAAATCTGGAAAATCAACACGAAGAACATTAAAATACCTACTAAGGCATAGCATTTATAGAGAATGTTGAAAATCTGCAGTTTATTATAAATGACCTCAGTATTGATTTTTGTTTCCGTTGGTAAAACCTCGCTCCCATGGTTCGCCTGATTCTTCTTGAACGCCGCCAATAATTTATCCGCCTCGCTATAATCCCCGCTTTTCTGTGCATTATTCAATGACATGAGGTAATACGGTATTGCATTTTTAATGAAGTTCGCATAAAGCGAATCAGCTATCTGATACCGTCCTCCCCGATATTCCACAGCAGAAATCCATTTGTTGTTCTCATCGTTCAGTAAGGGGAATATCTTCACAATTTGACCACTTAAGGCCTGATCCAAAAGACTTAATCGAATATTGGCATCTTTGAAGTCCTGCTCAAACTTATTGGGATTATTGGTCGATGTAGCTGCCCTTAAATAAGGTTCCAACTTATAATTCCCCTTTTCGTCAAAAAAATCAATGGCCTTTACGAATTTCTGTCCTTCTGGAATCCCAATAATCTTGCGTATACTGTCATTTTGGGCCTTTTTGTCCAGTGCGATGAACTCAACATTATACCAAATCGCAGGATTCATCATCATTGATAGGAAAACCTGATCTGAATTCATATTCCTATACTTATCCTTCAGACTTAATTTTCGAAGTAATTCCGAGGAAAAGGTATTTATGGGCTTCATACGCCCCCCCTCATCCTGAACGACCAGTTTCCCGAATTTCTCGGCATGTTCTGCGTCTACAACATTCGCAGTCAACAGGGAATCTATCTGCTCCTGCGTCGGTACCTTGGAATGGTCGTGTCCATCATTTTCAAAATGCTCCTGAGCGACGGTGTTCAAGCCAAATCCAATAATGAATAGAAGGGTCAAAGCGGTTTTCTTCTTCTTTATCTTATCCAGTGATTTTGCCAAATCCCGAAAACGGGTCTTTCCGAAGAACATAATCCCCATTAGGCCGGCATATAAGAGAAAATAGCCCATGTAGGTTATCCATGTACCCCATTGATCATGGTTTACCGATAAAGTGGTTCCGCGCTCATCCTGGTCAAAGCCAGACTGAAAGAATCGATAACCCTTATGATCTAAAATATGGTTCATAAAGATATCATAGTCAAACGGACGCTCATCCTCAATTGTCACCTTGCTCATAAAGGAAGCGTATCCTTTTTCAGTGCCAGGGTACTTTTCCGCAATAAAATCGTTTAATTTTATACTGAATGGTAATTCGTAAACCTTGGAGCCATAGGCCATGGTAACATCCAAACCGCCCACCTTAATTTTTTCGGAAAATTTAGCTGTTCCCTTGCCGCCCAGTATTTTTTGCTGAACCGTTTCACCATTGCTTGTAACTTCAACCACCAACGCGTCTTGGGTAACGGGTGTTATTTCGGTCTCAGGGACCTTCACAACCCCATAGGAGCCTTTTTTAATTGGCTCTGGGATAACAAATTGCATTCCGGCAGTCGAATATAATGAACGTAATTGAAGTGTTTGTAAACTGTCTTTAACCAATTCACCCTGAAATTGATCCGCCATTCTCATATAAGTACCTTCAAAGGCCGATTTTATGAGGTAAGTGCTGTCTGATGTATAAATATTTATCGCACCTTCTGTCTCGTTGTTCAAAGTAACCAGGACATTATGAATATTCGAGACCTTTCCATTTTCCAGATAATGTTCATGACGCTGACCATCACCAGCCTCAACTATTTTTAAATATTCAATACCATATTCATCGGGTATTAGTCCCTTTTTAGCTCCTTTTATGAAATCTACATAGGAAATGGTAATAGGTTGACCGTTAAAATCGTCATGCCAAGGTAAATTTGATTTTAATCCTTCGGGCGTAACGATTAAATCATCCTGTAAGGTTTTTCTTCGTGGTTCCCCGTTAATCTCCCCGTCTATATAAACCGTTAGAAAGGTCTTATCGGAATAAAAGACCCTTTCAGAATTACCTTCAAGAATGGGCATCATGCCCTCAAAACTAATATATCGGGTTACAAAAGCCCCTAAAATGATCAAAATCCATGAGAGGTGTAACATCAAAACAGGCCACTTTTCTTTTCGGAACAGCTTATACTTTGAAATATTACCAATGAAATTGATTACAAAGAAAACCATGATCACTTCGAACCAGGTGGCGTTGTAAATCCAAATTCTTGCCGTCTCGGTACTATACCAGCTCTCGATAAAAGTGCCAAAGGCCATGGCCGTTGCAAAAACAATAAATAACACCGCCGTTAAGCGGGTAGAAAAGAAAATTTTCTTGAACAAATCTTTCATAGCAATAGAATATCTGTTACTTAAGGTGTGCAAAAATACAGTATTTTCAAGAGATTTCGATTAGTAATTCAATTCTACGACATTCAACATTCTAAGTGAGTGAATTTGTCTTTTTAAAATTAAGGTTTTAAAGGAATCAACTTTTTATTCCACTAATAAATCTATCCCTAAAGAATAACAATTTAATATTGCTTTCATCGACGAGCGATGATGACCACAGCCATTCGGTACAAGTTAGCTGCGCTTAAGAAATCATTGAAAAAGAAAATTTAAAAAGAACTACATCAACGTGTGGTTCTTTTTTTTGATAACCCTAGTACAAGTGGGATACTTTTTTAAATACTTCAACAAGATTAATTATATCACTATTTTCGCATCATGATTCGCATAGTAATCCTTGGAACCGGTAATGTAGCCAAACATTTGTTTGATGCATTCCTTACCCAAAAAGGTATTGAAACCATTCAGGTATATGGTCGCAAAAGGAGCTCACTTATCTATTTTGAGGAACAGACCAATGTTACTTCGGATTTCTCAAAAATCAAGAAAGCCGATCTTTATATTATTGCCATTAGTGATGAAGCCATAGCTAAAGTCTCAAAGCAATTAGCCCATCTCAAAGGATTGATCGTGCATACTTCGGGAAGTGTTCCCATGACCGCATTGGCCTCGGAAACAAGACGCGGGGTTTTCTATCCATTACAGACCTTTAGCACCAATAAAAAGGTTCATTTCAGGGAAATCCCTATTTGCCTGGAAGCCGAAAACGAATTGGATTACAAGCTATTAAATAAAGTCGCCTCGGCGATTTCGGATAAAGCAGTGCGAATTGATTCGGACCAAAGGAAATCGGTGCACATAGCAGCCGTTTTTGCCAATAACTTTACCAACCATCTTTATCATACTGCGCAAGAGGTTTGCAACCAAAATGAAATCCCCTTTGAATTATTGGTTCCGTTAATAAAAGAAACCGCGGCCAAGATCGAATATTTATCCCCGTTTGATGCACAGACAGGACCGGCTAGAAGAAATGACACTGGTACTATAGAAAAGCATATGGCTAATTTGCGTAGCCAAAATCATAAAGACTTATATTCACTTTTGACAAAATCAATACAAAGCACCTATGGAAAAAAGTTATAAGCAATATTTAAAGGATATTACCACTTTCGTTTTCGATGTAGATGGGGTTTTTACCGACGGTTCCGTATTGGTTACCACCAAGGGTGAATTATTGCGAAGAATGAGTGTTAAGGATGGTTTTGCATTAAAAACGGCCATCATAAAGGGATATAATGTATGCATTATAACCGGAGGCACCAATGAGGGTGTCAAGGAACGTTTGAAGGGATTGGGGGTAACCACTTTTTACATGGGTGCCCATAATAAAGCAGAACCATTGGATGAGTATTTGGATGATTATGGCATAGACCCAATAAACGTACTCTACATGGGTGATGACCTGCCTGATATTTCGCCCATGCAAAGGATAGCTTTACCGACCTGTCCGCAAAATGCGGCCCAAGAAGTAAAATCGGTTTGCAAGTATATTTCGCATAAAAATGGTGGTGATGGGTGTGTTCGTGATGTTATTGAGCAGGTTTTAAAAGTTAGGGGTGATTGGTATGATAATTTTAACGCGACCAATTCCTAATTTATGTGGAAGGATAAACTAGAAGGATATACACTGATTTTAGCATCGGGGTCACCTAGAAGAAAACAATTCTTTACTGATATGGGACTTGATTTTGAAGTTCGCTTGAAATCGATCGATGAAATATATCCCCAAACCTTAATAGGAAATGAAATCCCTGATTACCTTTCAAAGTTAAAAGCTTCGGCTTTTGAAGGTACGCTCTCTGAAAAGGAAATATTGATCACCTCCGATACCGTTGTATGGTATGAGGGAAAATCTTTGGCCAAGCCCGGGAATGCGAAGGAAGCAATTACAATGTTATCCACATTATCAAATGATTGGCACGAGGTGATTACCTCGGTCACCTTCACTACCCTTTCTTCCCAGCGGACGGTGAGCCATACAACCAGGGTCAAATTCAAACTGTTGAGCCAAGAGGAAATCGTTTATTATGTAGCTAATTTTAAACCTTTTGATAAAGCTGGCGCATATGGCATTCAAGAATGGATTGGACTCATTGGTATTGAGGAAATCAAAGGATCTTATACAAACGTTGTAGGTCTGCCCACCCAATTAGTTTACAAAACGTTAATGGAAATGGTCGAATAGTCGATTTTAATTAGTTTTGAAGAAAAAAGATGAAAAAGTGGATAAAATTTGAATTAGCTACTGTATTGTTTGCAGTGTTAATCGTTGTTATGGATTCATGTACGCAGGCAAAAGCCGAAGATACAAGGCCAGCAGTCACAAGTGAGAATCCCAATTCGATCGCCACAAAAAAAGAACTCTCCAAGGAATTCAAGGAGTACTGGTACGCTGGCGAGGCCGAAATAACTTCATATGCCTTGGAACAGGCCCGGTATGGCGAATTGAGGGAAGGTAATGCCGTATTGGTATATGTGACCGAACCATTCAATGCAGATAAACAGGTTAAGGCCGACCTGAATAGCGATATAAATATCCCGGTCCTGAAATTGAACCGAACAAAAAAGTATCTAACGGGCATTTACCCCTATTCGATAATGAGCAGCAGTTTTTATCCCGTATATGATGATCAGCAGGCTTTGAAGGTAACTTTCTCTGCCCAAGAATGGTGTGGACAGGTATTCGCCCAACTCAATAACCGTGAAAAATTCAAAATTAATTCCTTTTCCTATTTTGAAAGTGAAGGTGATGAAGTCACTGAATTGGATAAAACATTTTTGGAAAATGAAGTGTGGAACAAGATTCGTATTAACCCTAGGGGTTTACCGTTTGGGGAGTTTAAAATGATCCCTGATTTTGAATATATACGTATGGCCCACAAACAGTTGAATAGCTATAATGCAAGTGCCAGTTTAACTAAAGTTGGCAATCTAAATGTCTATAAAATAAAATACCCAGAACTCGACCGGACCCTCGAGATCAAGTTCAATTATACCTTCCCCTATGTTATTGAAGGTTGGACAGATTCCTATAAAAGTGGGTTCGGTAACAAGGCAAGAACAATGACCTCTACGGCCACAAAAATCAAGACCATTAATTCCCCATATTGGCAGCAAAATAGAAATAAGGATATATCTTTGCGCGACACCTTAGGATTATAGCATATGGAAGAGTTCATTGTCTCAAATCAGCAGGAAATTTTTTTAACAGCGATTACAGTTGTTATTCTGTTGATTTTGAAGTTTGTTGTTACCAAGACCGTAAGGAGAATAGGGGAAATAAGTGATCTAAATCAAGCGCGTACCCGCTTAATTATTAAGTACGTATCCATAGCAATCTCTGCAATGGGGATTGGAGCCTTAGTGTTTATCTGGGGTGTTAATTTTAAGGAAATAGGGCTGTTGTTCTCCTCTATATTTGCTGTTATAGGGGTTGCCCTGTTCGCTTCATGGTCTATCTTGAGCAATGTAACTGCTGGGATTATTCTATTCTTCTCCTTCCCATTCAAAATTGGCGATCGTATAAGGATTTTAGACAGTGATTTTCCGGAGGAGACCGATATACTTGACATTAAAGCTTTTCATTTGTATCTGCGGAAAGATAATGGGGAACTCGTAACCTACCCTAACAATCTTTTACTTCAAAAAGGAGTTGCACAGGTAATTAAAAAAGAGGTGTCCGAAAGCAACAACAATTGAATTCGCCGCCTTGTTAAAGAAAATGTAAATGTTATCGGTTGCTTGGGTTTCTTTCTATCTTTGGGAACCGACTAAAACAAGATCATGCGAAATTTATTGGTATCCGTAGCGGGAATCCTATTGTGTTTTACTGCCTCTTTTGCACAAGCTCCCAAAAAGAATTCGTCATCGGATATTTATCATGCCATTCAAAAATTGAATTTTTTGGGATCGGCCTTATATATTGCGGCACATCCCGATGATGAGAATACACGATTAATATCCTACTTATCAAATGAGGTAAAAGCAAGGACAGCCTATTTATCGCTTACGAGGGGTGATGGTGGACAAAATTTAATTGGTCCCGAACTTAGGGAACTTTTGGGGGTATTGCGAACACAGGAGCTTCTCGCTGCGAGAAGAATAGATGGAGGGGAACAATTTTTTACCCGGGCCAATGACTTTGGCTATTCCAAACACCCCAATGAAACCTTGGAATTATGGAACAAGGATTCTGTTTTGGGCGATGTGGTGCGAACCATTCGTAAGTTCAAACCCGATGTAATTATCAATCGATTCAACCATAGGACTCCAGGTTCTACGCACGGACATCATACTTCATCTGCCATGTTGAGCGTAGAGGCCTTTGATTTGGCAGGTGACCCTAGCTCCTATCCCAGCCAGCTTAAGAAATTAGACATTTGGCAGCCAAAAAGGTTATTCTTTAACACTTCATGGTGGTTTTATGGTAGCGAGGAAAAGTTCAAGGCAGCCGATAAATCCAATATGTTGAATTTCGATATAGGGGTTTATTATCCCATGCTTGGCCTTTCGAACAATGAAATTGCCTCTATGGCGAGTAGTCAACATTTGTGTCAAGGATTTGGCAGACTATCGGTACGCGGGAGCCAAAATGAATATGTGGAATTACTGAAAGGGGATTTACCAACTGATAAAAACAACATTTTCGATGGTGTAAACACAACATGGTCCCGTGTTGAAGGTGGTAATGCCATTGGTGAAATACTTTACGAAATTGAGAACAATTTCAATTTTCAAAATCCATCCACCCATTTAAAAAGTCTTTTGGAGGCCCATAAATTAATTCAAAATATTCCAGATTCCCATTGGAAAGCATTGAAGTCTAAAGAATTGGAATTAATTATTGCGTCCATAACAGGATTATACCTAGAGGCTTCCTCAAAAAATGCACTGGCAAATCCTGAAAGCGAGGTCGTGGTAAATATTGAAGCTCTAAACCGCAGTGATGCCCAGATCATTTTAAAATCGGTTTCAATTGGCGCCAACATGGCCGAGCAAAAGAATGTAGTTCTCTCCGATAATTCAAAAATTAATCTAACTATTGACTTGGAAATTCCTTCAAATGCCAAATATACCAGCCCTTATTGGCTTGACAAAAAGGGAACGATAGGAATGTATACCGTAGTAAATCCCGAATTAATTGGGAAACCAGAGACTCCACCTGCCTTTATGGCCACCTTTATGGTTGATTTTGACGGTTATGAAATTACTTATTCGAAACCCGTGATCCATCGTTATTCCAAACCGGATAAGGGCGAAATATACCAACCTTTTGACATTCTTCCGGAAGCAACGGCCAGCTTTGAGGACAACGTCCTGATTTTTGCAGATGGTAAATCAAAGAAAATACCGATTACTATAAAAGCCAACAGCGACAATATCAAAGGGGAGGTGCAATTTTGCTTTTCTGAAGGCTGGCAGGTTGACCAAGAGTTTAAGTCATTCGAAATTTCTAAAAAAGGAGATCAACAAATTGTAGAATTTGAATTGACACCACCGCCCTATGAAGATGAAAGTTATATATCGCCTATTATCAAGATAAATGGAAAGGAGTTATCCAAGGAATTGGTGACAATAGCATACGATCACATTCCCACTCAATCTGTTTTAATACCTGCAGAAGCGAAGGTAGTGCGATTGAATATCCAAAAAGTTGGCGAACATATCGGCTATATTGCTGGGGCCGGTGATGAAGTACCCAAGAGTTTGGAACAGATCGGATACCAAGTCCATACCATTGACCCAAATGAAATCAATGGGGGGACCTTAAACAAATACAGTGCAATTGTTGTTGGTATTAGGGCATATAATGTAGTACCTGAATTAAAGTTCAAACAAAAATATTTGTTTGACTATGTTGAGCAAGGAGGCAATCTTATTTTGCAATATAATACAGCAGGAAGATGGGACAAACAATTTGACCAAATAGCCCCGTATCCACTAAAGCTTTCAAGAGATCGGGTTACCAATGAAAACTCGTCGGTACGGATAATCGCAAAAGACCACGAATTGGTAAACTATCCCAATAAAATTACCTTATCCGATTTTGATGGTTGGGTGCAGGAAAGGGGGCTATATTTTCCAGATGAATGGGATGATAAGTTCACTCCAATACTTTCAATGAATGATCCGGAAGAAACTGCAAAGACCGGGAGTTTATTAATTGCCCCTTATGGTAAAGGCAATTATATTTATACAGGATTAAGCTTTTTCAGGGAATTACCAGCTGGGGTTTCTGGGGCCTATAAATTATTTGCCAATATGCTATCTGTGGGTAAGGAAAATGTAGAGGAGGAAACCAATATAAAAGGTTAGATATGCTAGATAAACTTATTTGGAAAAAGGAATATTCGGTAGTCTTGATCTTGAATACCATCTATATTTTAATTTTTGGTTATCTAATGACAACCTTTATATGATATGGGGAACTTAGATTGGATTATTCTTTGCGGAACACTTTTATTCATAGTTGTTTATGGCGTTTGGAAAACTCGCGGAAGTAAAGATGTAAATGACTATGTAAGAGGTGGCAATCAGTCGAAATGGTGGACCATAGGTCTGTCTGTAATGGCTACACAGGCAAGTGCGATTACCTTCCTATCTACTCCGGGGCAAGCCTTTCATGACGGAATGGGTTTTGTTCAATTTTATTTTGGGCTTCCTTTGGCCATGATTATCATTTGTTTGGTATTTGTTCCCATTTATCACAAATTAAAAGTATATACCGCTTATGAGTTCCTAGAAAATCGTTTCGACCTTAAGACCAGGTCCCTGGCAGCAATTCTCTTCTTGATCCAACGAGGGCTGGCTGCGGGAATTACGATTTTTGCACCTTCCATTATTTTGTCGGCAGTTCTCGGTTGGGATTTAAGGACATTGAATATTATTATCGGAACCTTGGTCATTATCTATACAGTATCAGGGGGAACCAAGGCAGTAAGTGTAACCCAAAAACAGCAAATGTTCATTATCATGCTGGGAATGTTCATTGCCTTTTTCTTTATCTTGGGTTATTTGCCGGAGGATATTGGATTTAAGAAGGCATTGAAAATTGCAGGTGCAAGCGACAAGCTTAATATTCTGGACTTTAGTTTCTCTACTCGAAGTAGATATACTTTTTGGAGTGGAATCACGGGTGGCCTATTTTTGGCTTTAGCCTATTTTGGTACAGACCAAAGTCAAGTACAGCGCTACTTATCGGGCAAATCGGTTAGGGAAAGTCAATTGGGGTTGATCTTCAATGGGATATTCAAAATACCGATGCAGTTTTTTATCTTACTTGTTGGGGTCATGGTATTCGTTTTTTATCAATATAACCCAGCACCATTGAATTTTAATCCTGTAGCGACCCAAGGGGTTTTAAATTCTGAGTATGCCGATGATTATAAAGTACTCCAAGGAAGACAAGTAGCCTTGGAGTCTGAAAAAACCATTGCACAGAATAAATTTTCTACTGCATTGGAACTTAAGGAATATACGGCAATCGAAGCTGCCAAAATGCAAATTATAAATATCAACAAAAAAGATAGTACGAATCGCGTGGCGGCAAAAACCTTGATAAAACAGGCCGATGATTCAATTGAAATCAATGACAAGGATTATGTATTTATTCATTTTATATTGAACAATTTACCCAAAGGGCTCATTGGCTTGCTATTGGC
>JAHHKH010000453.1 GCA_018679695.1 Maribacter sp. | reverse complement strand
CCATAACTTGATGCGTTATGTACCGCACTTGAAATATAATCTTGATTCTTTCCCCAATGTTCGAGTATATCTATTTCACCACAAATTGGCCAATTCACGGTCCCGTATCCTTGATTATCCCAATAAGCTCCATCTTCATTAATATTCTTGTTCAACATCCAAATGGCTGGCCATGTTCCGGTACCTTTTGGGAGTTTTGCCCTAACCTCTATCCGCCCGTAGGTGAATGCAAATTTTGAATTTAATCTGGCTGATGTATAATTTTTTATTTCACCCTGATCTTCGAACAATTCTTTTTTTGCTACTAGGTTTAAATTTCCATTCATTTGAAATGAATTGTCCTCCCTATTGGTATAATGTTGAATTAGGCCACCAAACCAGCTACCTCCTGGTGGAAGCTGTGTTTGATGAAACCATTTCTCGGAATCTAATGCACCAGAGCCATCAAACTCATCTGACCACACTAATGTATTAAACTGAGCGCCTTCAATAGTCACCTCATTTCTTGAAGAACTATCCTGAGCGGTTAAAGGACTGTTGAAGAACACGAGAGAAACTAGATATGCTACTATCGGTATGGCAATAAATGCTATTGGTTGTTTCGTCATATCGAGATCTAAGTTTTGAGGGTTAAAGTCTTATTATCAATAAATGCCAACGGTTTTATATAAACATCGTAGTTTCTTGGCTTGCGTGGGAGCTCTGCGTAGTCCCCTCTCCTAGTTTAACTTGAGCGACGAAGCGTCAAGTAGTTCATAGAGCGAGGCAGCGAAGTGTGAGAATCGGCAAGGCAAGTCTAGCACTATTTTTCGGTGTTATTGTTTACTGTTTTAAAGTTACATTTTTAAATTTTAGCCTGAGGAAAGCTATAGTGATTTATGCGTTGTTGGCGGTTCGTTTTTATTTTTTTATAAATTCAACTAGCTCTAAAACTATCCAGTCAATTGATATTATTACAGTTATTATTAGAATCCAATGCCACCATTTTAAACTAATATTCTTTGCAATTTTATACTCAATTATAGTCCAAACTGCAAAATAAGAATACCAAATCCACCAAGTACTAATCTCATAAAAAAGAAGGAAACCCATCCCTATTGTAAATACAATCATCACAAAAATAAATCTCCTTATTTCTTTCTTTCTCAATTCTTTTGACTTAGCAATTATACTTTGGTATTGATGATATTTTAATTCAAATAAGTTCTTAAAATGACTACCAACGGTATTGTGTATGGCTCTGTTGCGGGGTTTAATGTACGGATTTTCAGATTTGGTTTTGGTGTCTTGTAAGGGCGTTCATTCGTTTTACCATCCGAGCCGCAATGAGCTATACACGGTTTTAGCCTTTCGTTATAAATATTATCAATCTTAAATCTAATTAAATTGAATTGATCTAACATGAATCGTTTTGCCTTCATCCCCTAAAAAGACGAAACCCAGAGGTGTTTGTATTATTTTCTTATCGGCAGTGGCAAATTGCGCAATGGGGACTTCATAAGATGCCCAGGTATTGGTTACGCTAAGCTCAACTCTTGATTCATTGCCATCAGGAAGGTCAAATTTATCCTTCATCATTAAGGCGAACTCTTCACCACCTTTAGCCCCCTTTAGTTCTAGGCTTACATTTTGGTATTTGGTAAAATCCATCTCTGTTACACGGCCATTCAATGCTCTAATTGCAAAATACGGTGAGCCCCATAGAAGGGTATTTTCCGGATAGGATAGAACTATATAGTCGTCCTCCGATTGTATCCCATCATAATATTCATTACTGGATTGCGCATAGATCAACTCGAAACCTGATGGTACTTTGCCATTTACCAATAGATTCAATATATCCACTTCTGAATAGGAATACAAAGTACCGCTAAAATCGATTTTGGTCTGGGTGTCAAAATTCATTTCCCCTTTTTCGACCATTTCAATATATTTTTCTCCAAGCAGGATTTGCTGATCGTAGACATTGACCATTCCCCATTCTTCAAAGCCTTTGGCTAAAAGTGTTATGGTATGGCTGTCTTTTAAAATAGCTACAAACGGCTCTTGGATTTCCTGCCCTCCCATATAATTCCAGGGTCTCATAAAAAGAGTGCCGTCGTTATTCCTGAATTTATTGGACCATTTCAGATAATCGGTTTTAAGTGATTGATTATAATCTTCCTCCATTTTTATTAAACGTTCTGCTTCAGCATAAAAGGAATTAAGCAATAATTCAATGTCTGTACTTTGCAGTTTACTTAAATAAATGGAATTTTTTAAAGCGTTAAAGGCACTTAGATTGGGTTGGTAATAAATAGTGTTGTTCAGCGCATTGAAGGTATTAGCTATAATTGCGAAATCATTAAAAGCATATACGGGTTTTTGCCTATCAATATAGGTTTCAAAAATTGAATCTGCTTGTTTGCCAATATTTTCTCTCCCCGTTCTTATTAATTTCAGATATTTAATATCCGATTGAATGGCACTGGATATACTTTTCAGCAGGTCATCAAG
>JAHHKH010000452.1 GCA_018679695.1 Maribacter sp. | reverse complement strand
TACCCTGAGTGACCACAGCGCCTGCAGCAATAATACTATTGCTTTCGACTACACAATCATCCATAATTATACTACCCATACCTACTAAGACATTATCTTTTATAGTACAGCCATGCACAAGCGCATTGTGCCCAATGGAAACATTATTACCGATGGTAGTCGGTGATTTTTTATAAGTACAATGCACTACGGCACCATCCTGCACATTTACCTTATTGCCCATTTTAATAAAATGTACATCGCCCCGCAATACCGCATTGAACCAAATACTACATTGGTTCCCCATGCTAACATCGCCAACAATGGTCGCATTTTCGGCAATAAAACAATCCTCACCTATTTTTGGCGTCTTACCCTTTACAGATTTTATAAGCATATAATGAATTTTCTTCTGGTCAAAAATAAGCCAATAAGTCTTTCTTTTTGCTTGCGGAGACCAAAAGTTCCTTTCCATTGGAAATAACAACGCTTCCACCCTTGCCTTTTTTATATTTCACAACCTCATTCACATTGACCAAATACGACTTATGTATTCTTGCAAACGGAAATTGGGACAATGCTTCCTCAAAATACTTAAGCGTCTTGCTCACCAGTATTTTCTTATTCTCCAAATAGATTTCGGTATAATTATCATCTGCCTTACAATACAGAATATCTGCAACATTGAGCACTTGAAAACCATCTTGCTGTGGTAAGGTGATCTTACCTTCAACTTTGCTAAACTTGGTTTGCAATACTTTCCCAACAAGTGCATCTTCCTTGGACCTTATTGCAGAAACATAATCGACAGCTCTAATCAATTCATCAATATTTATGGGTTTCATTAAATAATAGGCCGCATGATTATTCAAAGCATCCATGGCATATTGGTTATATGCTGTTACAAATACGGTTTCAAATGCCCTATCAGGCAATTGGTCCAACAGATCAAAAGCATTGCCATAGGGCATCTCTACATCCAGAAAAACCAGATCAACCATATTCTTCCCAATCAATTGCTTGGCTTCCTGTATTGAGGCCGCCTCTCCAAGAACAGTTACACTAGGACAATATTTTGATAAATAATTTCGAAGTATTTCCCTACTATTTGCCTCGTCTTCAACAATAAGTGCATTTAAGTTCATCAATCCCTTTTTAATGTAAACAATACCCTGGTTCCTTTCCCATCGGTAGTTAAATCGGTAATATGTACATCTACCTTGTCCTTATACATATCATTTAAAATGGCTATTCTTTTTCTAATATTGCCCATACCTTTCGATTTTTGTTTTTTCTGATTTTGGGTCTTCAATTTGGCGGACTTTTTTCTTCCAATACCATCATCCTCAATGATTATTCGAATGGAGTTCTTATCAACATATTCAAGATTTACGTCCAGATTACCTTTTTCTTCTTTGTATCGTAAACCATGCCAAATTGCATTTTCAATATAAGGTTGCAATAGCATGGGGGGTATTTGAAAACTATCAATATCAATTGATTTATCAATATTTATTCGATAATCAAATTTTTCGGGAAAACGGGAATGTTCAAGTTTCACATAAAGCTCCAACAATTCCAATTCCTTCGATAAAGGAATAAAATCTTCTTCCGAATTTTCCAATACGGCCCGCATTAAGGTCGAAAAATCACTTAAATACCTATTGGCACTACGTTCATCGCTCTTGGCAATATAATTGTTCACAGAATTCAAGGCATTGAAAATGAAATGTGGATTCATCTGCGAACGCAATGATTTAAGGGCCAATAGATCGTTTGCCAGTTTTTGTTGTCGATTGCTTCTATAAAAAAAGAATGCGGCCAGACCCGTGAGAAACATCCCCAAAATCAAGGAATATATGACCCAGTTTTTCCGTTTATTGCTTTCCTCTTCCAATTGTTGCCCGGTAATTGCCAGATCGTATTTACTCTGTGATAGCTCGCGCTCTTGCTCCAGACCAGCTATGCGACTTTGTTTTGCTGCGATTTCGCGATTAAACCGAGCGGCCCTCGAAATTTCCTGTTCCTTTCGAATGTACAAAGTGTCTACCACAGCTACATAGGCTTGATAGGTCTCCAATGCCTTATCGAATTCCCCTCGATATTCATAAACCTCGGAGAGCTTTCTCGTTGCATCTTTTTGAATTAAAAGGTCATCCTCGCTATTGGCCTCAACGATACTTCTTTGAAGATAAGGAATGGCTTCTTCGTAATCATCCTTGG
>JAHHKH010000445.1 GCA_018679695.1 Maribacter sp. | reverse complement strand
TTCCTGAGCATAAGGAGACGGAATAGGTCTTATTTCACCTTAAAAAAAGCGCGATACAGTTTGGCAGCAGCCCAGTTTCCCAGGGGAAAGTAAAGTGCGAAAAACAAGGCCATACCCAATGCGAAGTTCCGCTCACCAATGAACTGATCCAATATATTATCGGGATAAGCGTAAGAGGTACCTAGTGCATATCCCCCAAATTCAAGAAGCCCCATGGCAATAAGGCCATAGGCATACTGTGCATGGAAGGGTTGGTTTCTTAGCAACAAGGAAATAGGCACCATGTACAGGATATAGCAACTGATCACCTGCCACCAATAGGTAAATTGGGCTATCTCCATTGCTGTTCCAAACCAGTTCATGGTCAATCCCCAAAGAAAATACAGAACGCAATAAATAAAGACCAAGCGCTTATCAACCTTGAATTGTGATCTGGCCCATTCCAAAAATTCGGTCATACGTCAAATCCTATTTATCGGATATTTTCTTATTGATGATCTCAATGGCATCGTTCACAGTCTGCATTTGATCCATGTCCTCATTTTCCAATTGGATATCAAATACGTCCTCTACGTCAAGCACGATATCGATCAGGTTTGCCGAATTGATATTCAGTTCTTCCAAGAAATTACTTTCGGGGGTTATATGGTCTACCGACACATCTTCCGGAAGATAAATTTTAATAATATCCTTTAACTGTTCATATTTGGCATCGTTGCCCATAGCGTCTTTTTTTTTTAAATAATTTCCAATGATTGCCCACTGCCTTCACCTGCTATTTCAGATAGGGGTCCTAATCGTTATAAGCACTAAAAATAACACAAGCATTGACATCACCAAAACCAAAGCTAGCTTTCGCAATGTACTTGGGGTTATAGGACATTGTTCTTTGGGGTATTCTATACTCCGATATCACATCGCTAATACCTGGATGTATATCCTCACAATTGACATTCCCAAATATTACTTGTTCCTGAAACTGCAGTATGGTTCCCACACATTCTATACTTCCAGCAGCGGCTAGGCAATGTCCGATCATACTTTTGAACGAGTTGATATAGGGAAAATCCGATCCCTTGCGTTCCAAGGCCGCGCTCCAATTCTTAATTTCGACCACATCCTTCGCCGTTGCGGTCAGGTGACCATTGACAGCATCAATATCATCGGCAATCAATCCTGCATTCGATATCGCCTTGTTTATACAGCGCTGTACCGCCTCACTGTTAGGGGCAGTCATGGAACCCTCAGCGCGTTGTCCCCCACTATTGATTTCTCCACCCAAAACCTCGGCATAGATCTTCGCTCCCCGTTTTTGTGCACTTTCGAGTGATTCCAAAACCAAGGCACCTGCCCCACTTCCGGGAACAAATCCTTTGGCAGAAGCACTCATGGGCCGACTTGCTTTAACCGGATTCCCATTATAAGTTCGTGGTAAAATGCGCATCGCATCAAATCCGCCCCATATGTACGGACCGCTATCGCTGCAACTACCGGTAAGCATGATATCGGCTTTTCCACCTGAAATACGCTCATAAGCCATTAATACGCCTTCTGTCCCGGTAGTACAGGCCGAGGAATTGGTTGTTACCTGATTACCGCAACCCAGCATCCCTCCCAAATAAGCACTGATACCACTTGCCATGGTCTGTAATACCGTGGTACTCCCCAAGCGTCTTACCTGCTTCTCATCCACTAAATGAATGGACTCCCTAAACTTATCGACCCCTAATATTCCTGTGCCAAAAATGACACCGGCCTCCCAAGAAGGTTTATGCGAGCTATTTTTGACCAAACCAGCATCTGACCATGCATCGATACCCGCAACAACACCATATACTATCCCCGTGGCATTCAATCCCCTTAGTTGTAAAGGATTAAAGTAATCATTTAATATATTATCCTTAATTAAGGGTTCTCCAGCTACTTGACATCCAAAATTTAATTCTTCCAGTTTCGAATGACGGCGAATACCACTCTTGCCTTCGTGCAAGGCCTTGATGAAGTCCTTCAAGCCTACTGCATTTGGTGCGCACACCCCCATACCGGTAACCACAACCCGTCTACCCATTGCTTTCGGTTTTTATCATTCCCGCCAAAATACCTTTACATACTAATTCCCCATTTGCATTATGCATACGTACTTCACATTTTAATTTATTGAATCTAAAATAGATCTTTTTGGAGGTTACGGTAACCCTTTCCCCAGGGAAGACAGGTTTGTAGAATTCCATTTCGGAACTACTCAACCCAATTTTCAGGTTTTGAGGCGCTTTATCCTCCTTCATGAGGAAAATACCCAGACAAACCAATCCTATCTGCGCACAACATTCGGTAAGTATGACCCCTGGCGTTATGGGATAGTCCTTGAAATGACCTTTATAAAACCCCATGTCCTCCCTGAAAGTAAAGGAGCCTTCAATCCCCATTTCGTCTACACGGTCCAGGCCATCCACAAATAGAAAAGGAGGTTCGTAAGGTAATTTGTCCAAAATTAAACGAGTATCCATCTTTCTTATCGATTCATTCATCTTAGGCTTTCCCCTCCATCGACCTTAATTACCGTACCTGTAATCCATTTGGCCTCGTCCATAGTAAGTAAGTACACAGCATTTGCAATATCTTCAGGGGTAGTGAGTCTATTATTAGGATTTCGTTTCAGTGCATCTGCCTTATTTTTCTGAAATCCCGGTATCATTTCAAAGGATTTGGTCGGAGTAATACCTGCCTGTATACAATTTGCCTTGATGCCCAAAGGTGCGAACTCCAGGGCAATACTACGGGTGAGTGACTCTAGGGCGACCTTGGCCACAGAAACCGCTGCATAGTTCGCAAGGGACCTACTATTACCTTCGCTTGTAAATGAAATAATCCGTGCATCAGCAGCAAATAAATCGGCCTTTATCAGGGCTTTTGTCCAATCATATAGACTTAGGGCCATAGCCTCCAACGTAATCTTTAAGTCTTGGTCCGTTAACGTATCCTCACCTTCGGCATACATGGGTTTTAAATTTCCTTTGGCTATACTATGCGCCATGACATTGATCTTATGGCCAGTTGGAAGTGTGTCTATGATGTCATTGATCACAGTATTACGTTTGGTTTTTTGCAATGCATCAACATTAAAAGCCTTGAGCAAACCTCCATTAGACGTAATTTCATCGAACTCCGAGTTTATGGCTTCCAAATCGGCCCTTCTGTCCCTATGGATTACGATGATATGAAATCCGTGTTTGGCCAATTTCTTGGCGGTAGCCAATCCTAAGCCACTACTTCCCCCTAAAATTAACGCCCACTTTCTATTCATTTTACCATTCCTATTCTATCATCCATTTCATTCACCATTCCAACAATACCCGTTGTGCCGAAAAACCAGGCCCAAAACTCAGTATCAAACCTTGTTCGCCTTGCCCTATTCCCTTTTGCATAAAACGTTCCAACACGTAAAGTACGGTCACACTGCTCATATTGCCATAAAGCCGTAATACCTCACGGGTATCATCTATATTCTTACCCAGTTTCCCGAACAGGTCTTCGACGGTCTGTACGATCTTTCTTCCTCCAGGATGAAATATCAAATGGTCAACCTTGGTAATCGAACTCCCGTTCTTTTCCAAAAAAGGATGTATAATATCCTCAAAATGCCCCGCAATAGCTTCAGGCACTACAGGGTCCAGAATCATTTTCAGTCCGTTATTCGTCAAATCAAAACCCATGAGATGTGTGGCATCCTTGAAATGGTACATTCCTTCCCCAATGATGCTCGGACCTTGGGCGTCTTCCTCGGAAGAAAGGAGAACACAGGCAGCACCATCACCGAATATTGCGGCGCTTACCATATTGGCCATCGAAAAATCATTCATTTGAAAAGTGGCAGTAGGACTTTCTACGGCGACCAATGCGATTCTTTTATTTGGGTTTGACCTTAAAAAATTATGTGCATAGATCAAGCCAGAAACCCCAGCGGCACAACCCATCTCCGTTACCGGCAATCGAACAATGTCCTGACGTAATTTTAAGGCATTGATCAGGTAGGCATCCAAAGAGGGAATCATTATTCCCGTACAACTAACGGTTATGATATAATCCAACGATCCGGGCTGCCAGTTCGCCTTTTCCAGTGCTTTTTGTAATACGGCGGTGCCCAATTTCGTGGATTCCCTGACGTAAATGGCGTTCTTTTCCTCAAAAGAGGTAGCCAAGAATACCTCTTCGATGGGCATAATACCATATCGCCTATCTACGGCCGCGCCTTCGAATATCTTAATGACCTTTCGACCAAATCGTTCTTCATGGTCTTGAAGCCATTGCTCAACAAAGGGCAATATCTCCTTTGTTTCCCTGCAATGTGGTGGAAGTTCTTTGGTAACGGCAACTATTCGAGCGTTATTCATATAAATTCATCTGGTACTATTTCCGCATGATCCAGACATACCTGAAGGCCCATTTCCAGGATATTTCATGATGTATATCGGATAATGAACTGGATAGCGCAATTAATTCAGACTTCCTAAATCCCCTTCTTATGGAGGTTAGTCCGTCTTGTTTGGCAACTTTTGTTTTTATAAAAATAAGGCTAAATACTTTAAATAAGTAATAGGCCAAAGCATTGCGCTGTAGGTCATTGATTACCACACCAATGGAGGCCAACCGTGTAAATTGTTGTGCAAAATTTAATATGTCGGAATCTTGAAAATGATGCATTGTCAAAGTGGTAATTACAATATCGCAATTATAATCTGAAAAATCGGCACTCAAAACATCCTTTTCCAGAAACGTTAATTCCGGAAATTCCAATGATGCTTGTTTGGCTATTTTCAAGGCATCCGAATTGAGATCTATGCCTGTCAATTTTAGTGAAATATTCTTTTTTCTCGCCAAGATCGCCAACGCTCGTAGCATCTCTCCCTCACCGCACCCCATATCCAAAATCGTATACGAATCTTTAGGGCGTTCTTCAATGAGCCTAAATACTGCATTTGCTGTAATCCTGTTTCCGCCCAGTATGCGATTTACCCTATTGATGTCGTTCAATACAGCGGCCAACTCATGGGAATCTCCTTGGAAATCATCTAAAAACTCTTTTTGGTTACTTCTTTCTTTAAAATTGATCATCATTCGATAGGTTTTCCATGGGTTTTGGCAATAATTGCCCTTAATAGTCCTTGCGAAGAGCCCACAACTCGTACGCCCATATCCATATACCTATTATTTAGGAGCATGTACTGTAATTTTCTGCCATACCACAATCTGCTTCTAAAGGTCTTATTCCAAGTTTTAGCATAATCCTTTTCCATTTGGATGCGCCCATATGTTTTTTCCTCCAAATAATTACGAATAACCCCTGAGGCCAGTTTGGCACTATGAATGGCCATTGCCATCCCATTTCCGCAAAGCGGATGTATTAGTCCGGCAGTATCGCCACACATAAGAATATGGTCTAACACGGGTTCTTTCTTTTCAAAGGAAATTTGGGCAATGGTCAGCGGATTTTCAAATACAGGTCTTGCTTCATTTATAAAATCGCTTAAATGTGTATTTTCAGAAACGACATTTTGATTGAAACGATCAATATCATTATATTTCTTAAAGCTATCATAAGCCGTTAAATAACAAAAATTCACGGCTCCGGTCTCTATTTTGGATAGTCCTCCATATCCGCCCTCAAAGTTATGCAAGGCTACTTGGTTTTCTGGAAAACCCTCATAATAAAAATGACCTTTAACGGCTAGCCAAGGCTGTTTTTTACTGATAAAATTTCGTTGTAAGGACTTGTCCAATGCCGATCTTTTACCATAAGCGCCAAGGACTACTTTTGCTGCATAGGATTCACCATCGACATTTACCTCAAATCGGTCTTTATCATAATGCACTCCAGAAACTTTTGAGAAAACGAATTTTACCTGACGTTCCGCGGCTTTTTCGTACAAAAGGTTATCAAAAGCATACCTGCTTATTCCCATTCCACCCAGAGGAAGTTTGGTCTTGGCCATAGGTCCATTGACCGTACTTATTTGAAACTCTGTAATTTCAACTGCTCCTATCGAAAGGAGATCAATACCAAGACTTCTGAGATAAGGGGTTACTTCATTTGAAACATATTCACCACATACCTTATGATGGGGATAAGTATTGGGTTCGAAGACTAGGATATCATAACCGTACTGGGACAAATCCAAAGCGGCCGTAAGTCCGGCCAAGCCACCCCCTATTATAATGATATCATGTATATTCACTTCTGGAAAGGTACACAATTACAAAAAAAATCCCGACAGTTACTGTCGGGATCTCTTTTAAAGTATGTTAAGCTTATCCTTTGGTTTTCTCCTTTGCTTCTTCTTTCAATTCCTCACTGGCAATAATGGCCAATTCTACCCTTCTGTTCTTTGCCTTCCCTTCCGCGGTGGCATTATCGGCCTTAGGTTGGGCCTCACCATACCATTTGGTGGTAAATCGTGCCGGACTAATACCCTGCGCAATCAAATAGTTGGTAACAGACTCCGCTCTCTGTTGCGAAAGCTTCATATTGTAATCCTCGGGCCCGGCGCTATCAGTATGGCCTTCTACCAAGATATTACTTTTAGGATATTCCTTGAAAATACCTGCCAGCTTGTCCAAGGTGGTTGCTGATGTACCCTTAACACTTGATTTGTTGGTATCAAAATATACACCGGCGTCCTCGGTAAAGGTCACATTGATTCCTTCACCAACGCGGGTTACTTCAGCTCCCGGTAATTCCTCCTCTATACGTTCCGCTTGTCGATCCATACGGTCGCCAATATATCCACCGGCCACTCCACCGACAACGGCACCGATAATGGCCCCTAGGGCCGTATTATTGCCTTTACCAATATTATTTCCCAGGACACCACCGATAACGGCACCTCCCGTAGCCCCAATAACGGCGCCTTTCTGCTTTTTATTGGCATTTCTGGTGGCACTGCATCCTGTAATCAATGCCATGCACATAAAAACATAAATACTTTTTCTTACGATATTTCCCATCTTTTACTTTTTTGTGAATTTATATACGATGGTCACTGGTTCACCATCTACATTATTGTTTGATTTCAGGGTCATTTCGGATTCCGATAAGGATGCGATATTCAATCGATACCCTAGTCCGCCTGAAATATCCTTTAGTTTTTCGTCAATAAACTTAAATTGAAGTTGGCTGGTATAATTCTCGGCACGGTCAACAACAGACCAACGTATAAAACGATCACCGCCATTACAAAGACTCGATGGTGCTATGGTGTAACGACCAGTGCTGTTATTATCCCTAAAAAACCAGTTGCTACCCTCAAAGCAAATATCCTGGGCATCGTTAAACAAGGTGGACGAGAAATTACCTGTATTGTTTTCATAGGAAACATCCTCGAGTATCCAGGTACCACTTAAAAGATTTCGTTTTTCGCGCGCCACTTTCGAAACGGAGCAAGAAGAAACTAGCATACATAATGCGCCAAACAGTAAGAACATTTTTTTCATAAGCTACGATTAGGATTAGGGTATATATACGTTGGTAAAAAGTTCTTGGATGTATTTATTCGATGAAATGTTTCAACAAAAGTCATTTATTTGGATACAGCTTCAATACGCCAATAAATCCAATAAGGCAGCCTCAAAACGACTTTTGGATAAGTAATTGTCTTCCAGGTTTTTAGCAAAAGGAACGGGTGTTTCCAAACTACCTACACGTTTTACCGGGGCATCCAAATATTCAAAACATTGTTCCATGACCAATGCGGAAATATCACTGGCAATACCCCCAAATAGACTATCCTCCTGTAAGATGATCAATTTGCCTGTTTTCTTTACGGAGGTGTAAACCGCTTCGATATCCAAAGGTTGCAATGAGCGAAGATCAATCAGATCGGCCTCAATTTCGGGATTGTTTTCCAAAGTTTCCAAAGCCCAATGTACCCCTGCCCCATAAGAGAGTATTGAGATGGCCCCTCCTTTTTTCAATACACTTGCCTTGCCTAACGGAAGGGTGTAATAATCGTTTGGCACCTCTTGGTATACACTGCGGTACAGCGCTTTGTGCTCAAAAAACAATACTGGGTTCGGATCATTGATCGAGGTGGCCAATAGGCCTTTGGCGTCATAGGGAAATGCTGGATAAACTACTTTTAATCCAGGGGTCTTGGTAAACCAAGCTTCATTGGTCTGTGAATGAAACGGACCGGCAGCTACCCCACCACCACAAGGCATGCGTATGACCACATCGGCATTTTCCGCCCATCGATAATATGATTTTGCCAAATAATTCACTATTGGATTAAAACCAGAACTCACGAAATCGGCGAATTGCATTTCCATAACAGCTTTCATGCCGTTTATAGAGAGTCCCATGGCAGCCGAAACAATGGCCGATTCACAAATCGGAGTATTTCGAACGCGTTCCTTCCCAAAAAGTTCCATAAAGCCATCGGTTATCTTGAAAACCCCACCGTAATCAGCGATGTCTTGCCCCATGATGACCAGGTTCCCATGCTTCTCCATGGATTGTTTCAATCCATCGGAAATGGCGTCGACCAAGCGAATATTTTTTACAATTGAACTTGGCTTAATATCTTCAAAAACAGCATCTTTATATACACTATTTAATTCTTTACTTGTATCCACATCGATCTCACTCTCAGCAAACGCCAGTTTTAAATTATCGTCGATTTCGCGTATGATTTCCTTTTTTAACACAACTTCCTCCGCTTCCGAAAGGAGCTTTTCACTATGCAGATATTCCAGATAATTTTCCAACGGATCTTTGGCCGCCCATTGGTCCATTAAATGCTGTGGGACATATTTGGTGCCACTGGCCTCTTCATGACCCCTCATTCTAAAGGTTTTGAATTCGACCAAAACCGGTCTGGGTTTTTTTCGAATGCTTTTACAGAGTGCATCGATCTTGGTATAGACTTCAAGAATATTGTTGCCATCAATGATGTGTGATTCCATGCCATAACCTGTGCCTTTATCCGCCAAATGTTCGCATCTGTATTGCTCATCGGTAGGTGTTGAAAGTCCGTAGCCGTTATTCTCTATGCAAAAAAGCACAGGCAGATCCCATACGGCGGCAACGTTAAGGGCTTCGTGAAAATCACCTTCACTTGTAGCGCCCTCACCGGTAAATACGGCGGTTACATGATTTTGCTTCTTCAAAAGATCGGCAAGGGCAATGCCGTCTGCAACTCCTAATTGCGGGCCTAAATGGGATATCATTCCAACGATCTTATATTCCTGGGTGCCAAAATGAAAGCTGCGGTCGCGACCATTGGTAAAACCACTGGCCTTACCCTGCCATTGAGAAAATAACCGGTTTAAGGGGATATTTCGAGTTGTGAATACCCCTAGGTTTCGATGCATAGGTAGAATGTATTCCTCAGGTTTCATAGCGCTTGCCACTCCAACTGCAATGGCTTCCTGACCTATACCACTGAACCATTTCGATATTTTACCCTGACGCAGTAAAATCAACATTTTTTCCTCGATCATACGAGGTTTCAACATCGATTTATAAAGACTCAACTTAATTTTATCGCTTAGCTCGTAATTACTGTAATCCATGTTTTATTTATCGCAATGATTTCTGAAAAACGGGATAAATGTAACAAAAAAGAAGGCATCCACATCAAGGAGACACCTGTTTAAATTCAACATTAATTCGTAATTTTGGACGAACCATTAAAAAACGACCATGAAGGCCATACCTAGCGTAGATTTACAGGATTTTGTTTCCGGAGATTCCCAGCGAAAACAAAAATTTATCACCGAAATTGGAGATGCCTTTGAACAGATAGGATTTGTGGCCTTAAGCGGACATTTTTTATCCGATGCCTTGGTGGAAGATCTATATGCCGAAATCAAAAATTTCTTCGATTTGCCCCAGGAAACCAAGAACAGCTATGAGATTGAAGGAATTGGTGGACAACGCGGGTATACTTCTTTTGGCAAAGAGCATGCAAAAGGTAGAAAAGAAGGTGATTTAAAGGAATTCTGGCATTTCGGGCAGTACGTAGTCGACGACCCAAAATTGGAGGCGGAATACCCTAAAAATGTCATGGTAACCGAGTTGGCGAAGTTCAATACCGTAGGCAAGGAAACCTATAAAATGCTGGAGAAAACGGCGAAATATGTGCTACGTGCATTGGCATTGCATTTAGATTTGGATGAGTATTATTTTGATGCCTATATCCTGAATGGAAACTCAATTTTGAGACCTATACACTACCCTCCTATTACCCATGAACCCAAAAATGCCGTAAGGGCGGCTGCCCATGGGGATATCAATTTGATCACCTTATTGATGGGTGCCCATGGCCGTGGCCTACAGGTCCAAAACCATGAAGGCGAATGGATCGATGCCATTGCCCGGCCCGATCAGCTGATGATCAATGTTGGCGATATGCTTTCCCGGCACACCAATAATAAATTGAAGTCGACCATTCATCGCGTGGTGAACCCGCCAAAGGAATTATGGGGCACTTCACGCTATTCAATTCCATTTTTTATGCATCCTATCAGTGAAATGCCGTTAAACTGCCTTGAAAATTGCATTGACGTTGACCATCCCAAACTGTTTGAGGATATTACCGCAGGTGAATTCCTTCATGAAAGGTTGATAGACCTTGGTCTAATTAAAGGGTAGCGGATGGAACTGAAAGATCAATTGAAGAACCTTTTCCCGGACCACGTGCCCTCCGAGCCAGGACAAACCAAAGCAAAATCCGATATTTGGCTCCAAGATGAGCCCATAAGTTGCAAATATGAAAAACGCAAGGGAAAACCCATTACTATTATCGAAGGATATAATGGGGCCGATTCAGATTTTAAAAAATTGGCGAAGGAATTAAAAACCAAATTGAGTGTAGGGGGCACCTTCAAGGAAGGGCGAATTATCATCCAAGGGGATTATAGAGATCGAATTATGCAAATATTGCAGGAAAAAGGCTTCAAAGTAAAGCGCGTTGGCGGCTAATAAACCACCGTAACACCATACCTTATCAAGGGTTGCGTAATTTTTTGTTAATTTTTTTTGTTTTTTTCGATTAAATGTTACTTTTAAGGGTCAAAACGCAAACAACCACAAACATGAGTTCCCTATTACATATAACCAATGGTGACGCCCTTACTGAAAGGCTTAAATCATTGGAATTAAAAGGTGATATCATCACTTGGCGCGAAATGCTTTGTGAAGGTAAGACATTGACCCATGTAGGGAGCGAATCATTTTGGAAAACCCGTTTTGAATTTCTTAACAAGAACTATAAAGTGTCCAAATCGTGGTTTGTTGAGAAAACCCTAAAGGAATACCGATCGCTTTGTAATCACAAACAACAAGACCAGATCGTACTTTGGTTTGAATATGATCTATTCTGCCAGATAAACATGTTGGCCGTAATCAGTTGGTTGAAAACACATCGTAAATATGCCAAAATCTCATTGGTATGCAGCGGCAATGAAGATGATACCGATAAGATGTATGGCCTAGGCGACTTGGATGATGCTTATTTACTACAACTTTTTGAGAATAGAACCGAGCTTTCCCAGGATGATATTGAATACGCCGACTATGTTTGGCAATTGTACTGCAGTGATAATCCAATCCGCCTGGAGAACCTCACTGACTTTGGCAACTACCAATTCGACTATCTCTCTGATGCCATAAAAGCACACCTGAGACGATTCCCGACCATAAAAAACGGACTTAACGACTTAGAAAATCAAGTATTACGATTGTCCGTTGAGAAAAAACCCAAATCAAAACGCGAATTGCTACGCACCGTATTGGTCAATCAAGGGGTTTACGGGTTTGGTGACACACAATTTGAACGAATAATCAATAATTTAAAACCTTTATATACTTCATTTGACCCTGTTAGGTTAACCAAAAAAGGAAAGGAAATACTGGAAGGTAACACAAGTTATTATTCCCGAATTCAGGATAATGAAGCCTATTTGGGTGGAGCATTGAAATACAATTTCCTTTATAATACTGAATCGGACAGAATTCTAAAATTATAGTATGTTAGAAGCTTCCGAGCTTATCCTGAATGCTGACAACAGCATTTATCACCTTAATTTATTACCAGAAAACATTGCGGACACCATAATCGTAGTTGGTGATCAGAACCGTGTTGGCAGAGTGTCCAAACACTTTGATACAATAGAGGTCAAAAGAGAAAGGCGTGAGTTTTTTACCCATACCGGTGTATTAAATGGCAAGCGGATTACTGTTCTGTCGACAGGAATCGGGGCTGATAATATTGATATTGTATTGAATGAATTGGATGCCTTGGCCAATATTGATTTTAAAACCAGAACCATTAATAAGGAGCTCAAACAACTTAAAATTGTTCGCATTGGCACATCGGGAGCGATACAGCCCGATATTCCTGTCGATTCTTTCGTACTGAGCGAATATGCTTTAGGCTTTGATGGGGTATTGCACTATTATGAAAATGATGGAATCGTAAATGATGCATTTGCAAAGGCCTTCGTGGAATATACGGATTGGTCAAGTAAAAAACCTTGGCCCTACCTTGTTAAAAGCGGGGAGCAGTTACGGAACAAATTGGCCTCAAATCGTATACGATATGGTGTAACTATAACAAATTCAGGTTTTTATGGTCCACAGGGGCGTCAATTGCGATTGACCTTGCAAGATAAAACGCTCAACGACAAACTAACCTCCTTTAGGCACGATGATTTGCGTATTACCAATATGGAAATGGAGTCTTCGGCCATTTACGCCCTTAGTAAACTCATGGGACACCAAGCGGTTTCCTTAAATTGTATTATTGCCAATCGCGTATTGGGCGAATTTTCAAAAACCCCTTTGAAAACCATAGATAAGCTCATTACGTATACACTCGAAAAACTGACAGTCGATTGAAACAAGTAAAGATCATCGGAGTCCCCGAACATTTTAACCTCCCTTGGCATTTGGCTATTGAGGAAGGGGTTTTTGAGGATCGTGGTATCGACCTACTATGGACCGATATTCCGGAAGGCACGGGGAAAATGTGCCAAATGTTGCAAAAGGGGGAGACCGACATGGCCATTATCCTTACCGAAGGGCTGGTCAAGAGCATCACCGAGGGCAATCCCACTAAAATAGTACAAGAATATATTGCATCTCCCCTACTATGGGGAATCCACGTAGGTGCCCAAAGCCGATTTAAGGATATATCCGAGTTAAAAAATGCCAGGGCAGCAATAAGCCGTTTTGGTAGTGGCAGCCATCTTATGGCCTATGTAAATGGCCAAAATGAGGGTTGGACTACAGAGGCCCTGCAATTTGAAGTAATCAATAACTTGAAGGGCGCAGTTACGGCTTTGACCAAGGGAACTGCCGATTATTTCATGTGGGAACATTTTACGACCAAGCCTCTGGTCGATAAGGGCATCTTCAGAAGGTTGGGTGATTGCCCTACCCCCTGGCCCTGCTTTGTGATTGCGACAACCGATAAATTCCTACTGGAAAACAACACCATACTTCGGCATGTTTTGGAGATCATTAACCGCTATACAAAAGAATTCAAACAGATACCGAGTATTGACCGAACCTTGGCAAACCGCTATGGGCAGCAATTGGAAGACATCCGGGAATGGCTTTCCCTTACGCGATGGAGTCAGTCACAAATAAATGTCCAAGTACTTGATAAAGTGCAAGATACTTTGTATAACTTAAAATTGATAAATAAAAAATTACCCCCAGCCGAAATTTTAGGAAATTTTAATACTTAAGGTCTTGATAAAAAAAGTTTTGCTTTTTAACTTTAGTACAAAATTGTATTGGTCAGCTAATTTCATCCAAAATCGTTATGAGATCCGTAGCCCTTTCGATTTCGAAAGTTTTACTTTGCTTCATTTGCTTCTCCGCTCCTTTCCCTGGAAAGGCACAGACCTTTTATGCGCTTAAAATAGATCGCAACATACGTTTTAAGGCTGCCGATATCACTGCCGAATATCAACCTCGTTTGGTTATGGGTACGGACCAGGCCTTGGAATTTCAGTCAACAGTTGCACGATTTTTAGTGAAGAAAAAAGCTGTATTGGAAGACCCTGGCCTTTCTGATATGGCAAAATACCAGCTGCTCAAGCGTATATCAAGTCGGGAGACTGCTGAGATGGCCGATGTATTGGAATCCTATCGTTGGCAAGAATACATACGAATTAAACCAGAAATCCAGCCTATACCCAGGCCTGCATTACCCAATAACATTGAAGATGCCATTGCGAATGTGGATTCTACCAAGCAATAGGTTTCTTTCCCATTTGAAGCAACAGGGCATTTGTCTTACTAAAATGTCTGTTCCCAAACCAGTACCCACGATTGGCACTTAAAGGTGACGGATGGCCCGAAGTGAGTATATGATGCTTGTGCTGATCAATTAAAGCTGCTTTCTTCTTAGCATAACCACCCCAAAGTAAGAAAACCACACCTCGCTTTTCATTGGAAACTGTTCTAATAACCTGATCCGTGAAAGATTCCCAACCTTTTCCCTGATGACTGCCAGCTTGGTGTGCCCTAACAGTCAGGGTAGCGTTTAAAAGCAATACCCCTTGGTCGGCCCAACGTTCCAGGTTGCCGCTTATGGGATAAGGAATACCCGTATCAGCCTCAATTTCCTTAAATATGTTGATTAGCGAAGGTGGATGTGGTATATCCTCATTCACCGAAAAACAGAGTCCGTTCGCCTGATTCGGCCCATGGTAGGGGTCCTGCCCAATAATGACTACTTTGGTTTTTTCAAACGGGCTGTGCTCAAAAGCTGCAAAAATATGCTTGCCTTTTGGATAACAGGTGTGTTGTCCATACTCTCTTTTTACAAAACTGACAAGTTCCAGAAAATAAGACTGTTCAAATTCCTGGGCTAAGGATTGTTTCCAACTTGCATCTATGTTTACGGTCATTGATTACTATTATTTACGTGATTCCTTCCCTTCGCCTCCGCTCGGCAAAGATTCGGTGGGAATCCAATATCAACAACCGTAAAATTAATTAAAAAGACCTTGCCGTTTGGGTAGGGATATCATTGAAATGATAATAAAAAGTGAATAATCAGGTCTATAACTGGATTAAGTGACCAAAAGATTGCTCTATTGTGTATTGGTGAAGCTCGCAAACCCATGCTCCTATTCTAATTACAAAGCGGCAGATAGGTTACTGCGCTCCAATTGTTGTAAAGCCAATTTCGTATCAGTGATTCTTTTTTGAAGGGCTTCCCTATACGCTAAGATTGCTTTGTTATTATCTTGAGCCACGGCTTTTTCGATCCATTCCATAGCGGTTTGGTAATTGCCGTTCATTTCATTGTAAAAAGCCATATTATAACATGCTTTGGCCATTATCTTTGCATTTTCATGGGCTACCTCTTGCTCCCATAAAGCCGAGGCGGCTTTCCAGTCGCCTTCTGCGGCCAACTTTTTGGCTACTGCCAATTTCTCGGAGCCCCGTACATAATAATCGCGAACAACATCCTGTTCCTGAGGCATTAATCGTGACCCGTACGAACTGCCGGTATTTTTGCTTTGGTCCAATACTGCTTCACGACGGTCGCTGATATCATAAAGTGCATCCAATTCATTGGTTCCCGTTCCTGTAGACGTAATTTGGTCGTTGAAAATAAGTTCATCGATTACTTGTTGATTGTAAGGATCATAAATACGCCATCCATTCTCGATCAGCGTTTCCAAAGTAATTTCATGTCCGTCTACTTTCACGTATTGGCGCAGCATATTCTGCTCCTGTATCTTTTTCTTTTTTACAGATACGTGGGTATCCGCTTCATAATAGGCCAAAGAGAAGATTGCATCCACATTATGCGAATCACAAATCGCCTTGATTGCCTGCCAGGAAATGGTATCGGCCATTTCACCCAATGCTTTACTATCATTAACCTTGGTATGTATGACCTGCACTGTATCAAAACGTTGGTCCTTTACGAGTTCATCGAAAAGTCCGGAAATGGCCGCCTTAATACCGTCTTTTTCCAGCTGTTGGTCTTTGGCCGACAATAGTTGTTCAATACGTGTTTTAAATTCACTTTGCTGTGAAGTACTACTTTCATTAATAATCCCGATCTTGGTAATTGTGGTCGCCAAATCCACCGAAGCTGGCTCCAATGCACTCAGGGTTTGCTGTTTTGTGGCACTGCAACTGGCCAATGATATCAAAAGACCCAATAAAGCGGCAAAAACGTATGCGTATTTTTTATTCATGGCTATTGGCATAGGTAACGAATGGTTATTTCGATAATTGCTGGTTTAATACCGCTTTCTGTCTCGCTCGGTATTTTAAGGTGTTCAGGTAGCCCAAAGCATAATTATTGTTATAATCGGTGTACGATTTGGACGCCCATTGCATGGCTTCTTCCAGATTCCCGTTGATTTCATTGCTTATGGCCATGTTATAGCAAGCCCTACCGGCGACCTTGGGATTTGGACTATTGGTTTCAAGTTGCCATAAATCCGCAGCTCCGTCCCAATCCCCAGCCTGTGCCCTTCGTTGTGCTATCTTGAAATTGTCGGTACCCCGAACAAAATAATCACGGTTTACCCGGTGTTTATACGGTAGAAGACGCCGAGCATAATCCATTCCCATATACTTGCTTTGTTGCAATATTGCCTCCTTCCTACCTAAGATGGCTTCGTAGGCCTTTATGGGATTAATCCCATTACCCGTTGCGACCACATGATCACTAAAAGCCAATTCATCAGCTATCCTTCGATTATAAGGGTCATAAACGCGCCAACCGTTTTCTATTAGGGTGTTCAAGGTGAGTTCATGGGCAGGTACCGATACCTTTACTCCCAAATCATTCGGTATTTCCATCATAGTGGCCCTATAGGCTACTTTAGTATCCGTATCGTAAAAAGCCAATGAGAATATGGCATCGACCTTATATTCTTCACAAAGGGTTTCGATTTCGTTCCATGTCAGCGTAGACGGAAAAACACTTAAGCCCTTTTTTAAATGATCCAAGTCATTTATGATGGTTATTTCTTCGATGGCCTCATTACGATTCAATTGGTCCTTCAGGGCAAGAATAGCAGCTACAGCACCCTCCTTATCTAGATTTAGGCCTTCTGCAGAAAGTATTTTATCAATCTTATCGGCAGTTTTGTTCCCTTTGGAAGGTAAGCTGCGGTTAATGATTCCTATTCGGGTCACATCTCTGGAAAGTGTAATAGGAGCTGGTTCTACCGCACTCATAGTCAAGTTATTAGTTGCGCTACAACCTATTAAAAGCACAGTAAGGGAAATACAAAGTAGGATTGGGTTGGTTTTTTTCATCAGGGATAAATTTTGTATAGAACGTTAAAATTGGGGTGATTCGTATGTAATCACCTACTAATTAATCCCCTTGGGCAAGATTGAATATGTTTTAAATTGTTTTTTTAGAACAACTTTTTAAGGGTTTATCATATCATCCCTAAATCATACCTTTGCAATCGATTAATCATGCCAAGGAATACGATACATATCAAAACACTACAGGATCTGGAGTTCGATACCGTCTTGGAACAGCTTTCCCGGCGCTGTAATACCGAATTGGGAAAGGAGCGGGCCTTGGCCATTATACCCCTCGATGATACAGGGGTACTACAACATATTTTAGGGCAGACTTCGGAGTACTTGTCCTCTTTGATCAGTGACAACCGCATTCCCAATCATGGTTTTGATAGTATCAACGGAGATCTTAAATTGCTTACGATTGAAAATACCACATTGGAGATCAGTGGTTTTCGAAGGATCGCAAACATATGCAAGACGGTTGGGGAGCACAAGAAGTTCTTTAAGAAATTCAAGGAATACTTCCCCTTGTTATTTGAAGCTTCGGGGGAAATTGAATTGAATACCGAAATTCCCGACCATATTGACCAGGTCATTGACCGTTTTGGGGAGATCAAGGACAAGGCCTCGGACAAATTGTTCAGTATACGAAAGGAGATCAACCAGGTGAAGGGAAAGATCAACCAAAGTTTCGCCTCGGCATTGAATACCTATAAAACCTCCGATTATTTGGATGATATAAAGGAGTCTGTTGTTGATAACCGTAGGGTTTTGGCGGTGAAGGCGATGTATCGCAAAAAAGTAAGGGGTACGGTCATGGGAGCTTCCAAGACAGGGAGTATTGTTTATATAGAACCCGAAGCTGCACTGAAATATAGTAGACAACTCAACAATCTTGAATTTGATGAACGGGAGGAATTACAGCGCATATTGAACGAATTGACAGGTCGTATTCGTCCCTTTGCCCCTTTATTGGTTGCGTATCAGGATTTCTTGGCACATATGGATATTACCGCTGCCAAGGCCAAATATGCATCTGAAATGAACGCAGTGCTGCCCAGGATCAATGGGGAGGGTATTATGGCACTAAAGGATGCGTATCACCCCTTACTGTATTTGAGCAATAAATTAAAACAGGAGAAAACGTTTCCCCAGACGATAGAATTGCATCCTAAAAACCGCATTATCGTCATCTCAGGACCCAATGCAGGTGGTAAAAGTATCACCCTGAAGACAATAGGCCTCTTACAGGTGATGTTGCAAAGCGGATTTTTGGTTCCCGTACATGAGCGTAGCACTATGTGCTTGTTTGATAAAATCCTGACGGATATTGGGGATAATCAGTCCATCGAAAACCATTTGAGCACGTACAGTTATCGGCTTAAAAACATGAACAATTTTTTACGTAAGTGCAATAAGAACACTTTGTTCCTGATCGATGAATTCGGTACCGGGAGTGATCCCGAACTGGGTGGTGCCCTGGCAGAAGCTTTCTTGGAAGTGTTCTATGAACGTAAGGCCTATGGGGTAATAACCACCCATTATGCGAATTTAAAAGCCCTAGCCAATGAATTGCCCCATTGTACCAATGCGAACATGCTTTTTAATTCAAATACCTTGGAACCTACCTTCCAGTTGGTTTTGGGACAGGCTGGGAGTTCCTTCACTTTTGAGGTGGCACAGAAAAACGGCATCCCGTACTCTTTGATCAATAAGGCAAAAAAGAAGATAGAGCGCGGTAAAGTCCGCTTCGATGCCACGATAGCCAAATTGCAAAAAGAACGCAGCAAAATGGCTGAAACAGGCTCAAAACTGCATGCAGAGGAGCTCAAGGCAAGGGAAGAAGCCCAACGTTTGGAAAACTTGAACTCCAAAGTCAAATCCAAACTTGAGAATTACCAGGAACTCTATGACCATAACCAGCGGATGATCTATTTGGGAAACAAGGTAAACACCGCTGCGGAGCGTTATTTTCAAGATAAGCGAAAGCGGGCATTGGTTTCGGAATTATTGCGCATTGTAGAGACCGAAAACAGTAAGCGAAAGAAGAAAACCACCAAGGAAGCAAAAGCGGCACGTGTAAAGAAGGCACAAGTGGCCCAGGAAGTGGAAAAAGAGGTAAAGGTCATCCGCGAAAAAAAGAAAGTGGCGAAGAAAAAAGCAGTGGTTGCCGAAAAGAACAAACCGCGACCCGTTTTTAAGATTGGCGACCGTGTCCGATTAATGGATGGTAAAGCTGTCGGCAGTATTGATACCCTTGAGAAGAACAAGGCTATCGTTAACTACGGACTTTTCACCACCAATGTGAGTGTGGACCAATTGGAGTTGGTCGAGGCCAAGAAGTAAGGGAGCTACTCCCTTATTTTTGGCATATACTGAAATTGATTATCAGCTAGTTATAAAATATCGTATATGATTTTATGGCGCCATATTAAAAAGATAACAGCCGGCATCAAGTTGTTGAATCCAACTTGAGCGGCCGACTGCTTCATCAGTAACTTCTACTGTATTTTTTCCAAATAAAAAGTTACCTCCATTTTATCTTCAAACCCGTCTAAAGAATGAGTGTATGGATCTATCTTAGTATCACCTGGTTGTGGAGTTACTGGACTTTCCAAATCGCTCAGGAAAATTTCAGCTCGGTCCGTTCCTAGATTATCAGACGGGAAAAAACCATTATCATCCTTTAAATCGGCATACAGGAATATTCTCAAATTGTCGATATCTGGCCTATATAGGTTATTTATGTTTAAAGTTTTAGATACGCTATAAGGTTGGACATCCGATACGACCTTGAAATTCGACTCCGATATTGAAGTTGAGGTCACAAGGCCATCGACAAAATCCACATTTTCTATTTTCTCATTGTCCTCCACGGATTCATCTACAATACCGGCATAAATTTTCCCGTATATCTCTTTTTTATTGGATCTTCCAGTTGTAATCTGCAGTATTCTTATTCTGTATTTCGGATAAGCTAAATCGCAGTTTCTAGCTACATACTCCGAAGCTAAAACCACACGTGCAATAGGAAAATCTTCCTTAACATGGCGTAGGGTATAGGCCAACGGGGCCCCAGGAGAGTCCGACGAGTAATTACCTCCGTTCTTTATATAGCTGTAGACCCCACTTGGCCCATCTATGGCTGCTACTGCATCCTCAGCAGAACCGCCAAGTACTAAGGCCTCAACTTTCGATTCGCTGATTATTTTTTCATAATCCAGCTCGGCTTCCGCATCAGTTTCAGCTACACCTTGATTAAATGATAGTTTAAATGCCGTTTTCACATCGGTGGTTTGATAATTGGATTCAACCGTGTATAGCACCATTCTGCCATATTTAACAGAAGACACATAAACAGGACTGGTTCCATCTAAATTGGGTAATTCCGTAAACAAAGAACCTGGATCGTCATTTGTTGGTAAATTCATATCAATCGTATAATACTCCTGAAAAAACTTCACTACATACTTGTGATAGTACTGTGAATTTTCAAAATCGAAAGAGCCTGAAATATCTTTGTTTCGTGAGCGATAATTAGCGCCAAGTGCAATATCGAGATGCTCTTCGGAATATACCTGTTCAATGGTGAAGTTCAATTTCGCCGGAGTTGCTCCACTCACCCCTTGTGCCAGCAAAGAGTTCACGCCATTCCGTACATTGTCAAGTTGAGGGTCTTCGATATCGACTGAGGCCGTTCCGTTAATATTCTGTAGCGATACGGATAAGGTTATTGGAGCGCGCCCACCATTGATGCCGATATATTCCCCAGTGGGAATGGATTCGCCCTTCAGCATTGCCCCAGGATAGATAACATCACTGGTCGGATCTAATGATAACATTTGATCAAAACCAGGGGCTGCCTTGTAGCGCTTTACTACACATTCAAATTCGCCGTCTCTTTCCGCCGCTTCTTCGCCTAAAAGCTCGGGTTCTGGTATTTCGGCGGGTTGTGAAAATGCCTGTAACTTGGCCAATTCATTGTTAATCGATCCGTTATCATCATCAAC
>JAHHKH010000442.1 GCA_018679695.1 Maribacter sp. | reverse complement strand
TATATAAACAGATAATGTAACCTATCCAATCTGCCGATGCAAAGCAGAATAAAGATTGGACCTACTATTAAAGAAAGAACGGTAATAATTTCAACAATTCTGGAAACCGAATTCTTCCATGGCGTTTTAAAGAAATGCAGTATCCCGGAAATAAAAGCGCCTGAATAACTTAAACAAACAAAGAAAATAAAATTAATAATATAGATTCCCCAAACTACATTATCACGCATTCCGGTAACTTCATGTCCTTTTACGACTTGCAGAACAAAAGCCACCAATCCCCATAATATTATAGCCAATAAGATTCCAATCCAAATTTTTGACCATTTGCTCGATTTTAACAGCATGGGTGAAAACTCTTTGACCAATTCCCTTTTCCGAATATCTACGTCCATAGTAAAGCGTTATTTTGGTTGGATCTTACCCTGTGCTTTAAGGTCTTGAACATAAGGCACATCTTTATAGCGTTCAATTATTTCTTCATCAACATCAAATCCGCGTTCCAGTGGAAATTGTCTGTTAACGGCAGGTAAATAATACACATTGGGTTTTGTACCTAAATGCTCCAAATGTCTATATCCGCCCCTGTCATTGATCAATTCTGAAAAACGAACTGTTTCTTCACCGTTTGTGACCATATCCTCATTCTTGTCACCGAAATAAATCACACCCATAGGGCACGAACTTGCACAATGGGGTAATTTACCTTGGCGAAGCATATCAGGACAAAAGTCGCATTTCATAACGGTGCCCTCTGCTGCTGGAACACTGGTTTCGGGGGAATAGGGTTGATCTGTATTGTCAAATTTAGCTTTATGGCTCCAATTAAACTGACGGGCTGAATATGGGCAACTTGTGATGCAAAATTTACATCCAATGCAACGATCGTTATCTATTAAAACAATACCATCATCACGTTTAAATGTAGCTCCTGTTGGGCAAACAGTTACGCATGGGGGTTCATCACAGTGAAAACAGGGCTTTGGAAACCAGTAGGGGGAAGTTTCCTCATTGTTTTGAATGAGTTGCACTTTCATAAACTCTTCATGATAGTCAAGGTTATGGGCTTTTTGGCAACTTTCTACACAATTCCTGGCATTCTTGCATTTGGCCAAGTCTATGACCATTACAAATTTTCTATTGGGGATCCCCTCCCTCGATTCAGCGGCCGTTACATGCGCCTCGGGATATTTGTTGATGCTTTCAGCATCTACCTCGACCATTTTACCATCAGGGGTCAATACGCGTACTTTTTCACCTGAAGTGTTTTGCTCTTCTTGCGATGATAAGTTTGAAAATATCGAAGCACCCGCAACCGTGGTCACACTGGACAATAATCCCAATTTTAGGAACTTACGTCTGTTTGTGCTGTCTTTCTTAGTATTGTCATTTTCCATACCTGACCCTTAAAATCTTACGTTTGATTGATAACTTATATTTTAAAAGTTATAGTTTCTGGTTATATTAAATCCAAATAGAAAATCCCCTGCAAAGAAATCATTGGTATTCTGTGAATAGTTTTTTTGTGGTACAATGCCATTATAATTAGTTATGAACAACTGAAAGGCATGTGCCGAAGTAGCAAATTCAAATCCTAAGCTAAACCCAGGTTCTGGGTCATTTTCAAACTTGACACCATCCAGGTGATGCACAAATGGGTGGCTATAATCCAATAATATCGATGTTTGATCACTAATTTTATAACGTCCCCCAATCGATAGGGCAACCACATCATTGGGCATTTTATTTTCGACCAAATTATAATGTGAGACACTAGGTGCAATTTGCATGGAGAACTTTGGACTAAACCTACGGGCAATGATCAATTGATTGAAATAAGAATATCTGGATTGTTTAGTTGGAAAAAGTCCATTGCCTTTTTTTCTGGCATCGATTACAAAATTACCATAGTAAGACACACTCACTGGAATTTTATCGGAGCGTGTTTGGCTTAATATACCTACTTTCCAATTGAAATCCTGCAAACGATCAAACTTTGTCGTTCCAAACCCAATAGTCAATCTATCGTGTATGGCATAGGCCAATCCCATACGGATATTCGATGGTGCCCAAAAGCCGGCCAAATCATTGGTGCCTCCATTGATCAAACCAAATCTATGTTGCATCTGTACTTCCAATGTATTTTTTCTAAATAAAATATTGGTTGGATTATCAATAAGTGTCAAGCTTTCAAAGGCGGGTCGTTCCGGTTTTTCCTTAATTGAATCTTTGACCTTTTCTTGACCAAGCATAATAATAGGCAGAAGTAATAAAGCAGAGAGTAATATTTTATAAGTGCTCATTTTTGTTATCTTAAAAGTTAGTTATTGTCGGCTCCTCTGTCTATCCACGTTTTTATTAAGGCCAATTCATCGGCATTCAATACAAATCCCACATCTACGGGATGATTATTTCCCGGCGATTTTTGGAAGAGTTCGCTATTTTCGCCATCGCCCTCAATTACATAATCAGGTACTATGGCATCGTATGCATTCCCCTCCCTTAAGTCCGGATTGGCTTGATTTCCATCGTGACATTGGGTACATTTAGAAAAAATGGGTTGTATATCTTGGCTAAAGGAAACTTCCTGTTCATCAGGTATTTCGGTTAGAGCGTCAGTTTCTTCGGGCAATTCATCATAATAACAGGAAAAACACATCAAACCTAAACTGCCGACCAGAACTAATTGGAGTAGTTTTTTCATTTTATTTTGTTTTGATAATTGGTATCCACTTAAATTTTAGGAAAGTAACCCACATCATCCTTAAATCACTTTCAAATTTTGGATTCTACTTTAATTTCAGGAGTAGCGGACTACTCCTGAAATTTATAAATATCCAATGCCGAGTTATTGTAAAACTTCTATTGAGTTCTTGATCAATGCTTTAGCATATTTAGGATTGTGAACACCTTTACTTCCATCTTCCAAAATAAGAAGGTAATTCCATGCAGCTTCCGCCTCTTGAATCGTATAGGTTCCCGGTACTGGGTGATCTTCTTCTACGATACCTATGGTTTCCAATAGGCCAGCTAATGTCGCCATATCAGCATCTAGGAAAGTATCTGGTGGAATACCGTTGCTATGACATGCTATACAGGAGGTCGCTGAAGGTATCATGGTGTGTAAACCATCGGTACCATCCGTAGTTTCCCCCATATGGCAACTAACACAAGTGGATCCTGTTCTATGCTCAGCGGATCCAACGCCAGGATAGGCTTCCATACCAGCTATCAAAACTCCTTGGATTCCTTCCAATAAGGTGGCCTGTGGACCGTGGTGAGGTCCCCAATGGGTACTGGTTACCCTAAACATTCCAGCTCCATCATCTGTTGGACCTGTTCTTCTGGGTTGGTGGCAATTGATACAGGTATTACTACCGTCACCATAATCTATGACCGTTCCATCTGTAATCAATGAAACCGGATCCAGAGCCCTCAAGGCCAAATCATTTCCATCATTTTCAAAATCAAAAGATTGGTGGGTATCATGACAGGTAGTACAGGTAACAGAAGTTACAAATGGTACTGGGTTGTTAGAATAGATAGGCAGTCCACGCGAATCTAGCTCAGGTTCTTCGAAATCATCTGAAGGATCATCAGGAGTTCCGTTGTCATTAGTTACCAACACTAATTCAGGCTCTGTCAAACCGTAATAACCAGCAGGATTCACAAAACCTTTGGTAATATAATCGACAAAACCTTCATCGGAGTGGCATTGTGCGCAACTTGATCTCGCTCCAGCATAATTTACAGCGCCTTCGGTTAGTCCTTTTGAGTGAAATGAAGTTTCATAGGCCGCAATAATAGGCTCTCTAAAGCTACTGGAGTGACAGGATACACAAGACGCAGTAGCCGCATCAATTCCATCTATCCCATCGACCCCATCTATCCCATCGATGCCATCTCTACCAGGAGGGCCTTCAAGAGGATCACTGGTACATTGAACAAACAGTAAACTTGATGCTAAAATCATCAAGAAGCTCAAAAATTTTGAATTTTTCATAATGACTGGATATTTATGTGGATAAAACTGCCTTAAAATTACAAGCCAAACTAAATATAAAACATGACTTTTATCATATAATCAACATTTTAATATGCTGAAAATCAACTAGTTAATTTATAATTGGAATGAATATGGCTATTTATTGTAACAATTGTTACTAAATAGCCCATCGAGAATTCAAAAAGCACTACCCAAAACAAATAATCAAAGAGAATATTTAGTTCAACACTTTAAATATTCTCTTGAAGCATACCTTTTTTGGTGAAAAAAAGAACCTCATGGTACATAAATTCGGTAAAATGAAAAAGATGTATTGGTGAGCATCAATTATGTCTTTAGAATCATGTTATATATAATCTTAAAGGGCAATAAAAAAGGGATAAATAGTTTGAGGACAAAGAATGAATTTCGTTAAAATATAGTTCGATTAAAGGAAATCTAAAAAGTCCTATTTAACCACTTCGCAAGGCACGTAGCAATATCTAAGTTCTTGGTAATCAAACAACAGGTTGCTTCACCTTGGTCGTAATGACGATTTATTTTAGTTTATTGGACATCTTTATTTAACAAGAATACCATTTTCTACAATAAGGTCATACTTATAACCCGCCCCAAAATCCTTATTTAAAACCACTGTTCCCCGAATAGTGATTTCTGTGCCTTCAGGAATGAATGTATTTGTAGTTATCACAAGATCAAAGTCATCTTTACTGCCATCCTGGAGATGGATCCAATTTCGCTCCATGATATTCGGATTCACCTTTACGCACTTACCGCTCAATTGAATGGTGTGACCTTCATATTTTTTTGGGTCCTTGATCAGTTCAGCAATTTTAATTGATCCTTTGTGCTCCACAATCTTATCGGTATGGGTTGGAATTTCTTCTTTCTGCGAAATGGGATTCCTCTTTTGAACGCTGGTATTCAAATTATCGGTTTGCATGGAATGGTCTTGGGACACCAGATTGGATACCAAATAAATTGTATCAAATACCTTGTCGTATTCCTTGCTTTCAAAATTGGTTTTAAGAAGCCCTCCACGATAAAAATAGGTTTCTCCTTTTTTTATTTCTTGCTTTCGAGTGGCAATCCAAAATTTTGAATTACCCTCTGATACATTTAAATAAACATATCTCGTTGCCGGTAAAATCTCATTTACCGATATGGTATGTAATTCATCGGAAAAAGATTTGCTAGGTGTCGTAACAACCTGTGTAGAAGGGTTTGGTGTAAAAATTCCACTTTTCGGAGTTTCCACCTGCTCGTTTGAAGCCTCGATAACCTTAGGCCCATTATTGCAGGACAAAATTAATACGAACCCTAAAAAAACTAAAATCAGCCTATTTCTATAATGCATATTTGTTTGGATTTAAAATCGTTGTATAATTCTTGAGTATATTCTAATATTGTTTTCGTCCTTAAAGGTAGAAAGTTCACTTGAGATACTAACTACCAATTTACGATTGATATTGTAGGATAGAATTGTGCCCATATAATGTTGTTCCAAAGAGTCCATACCATTCGTATAATCATAGAGAACCAATCGATAATACAGGTCAGTATTCAATCTACTGTTTATAAAGCCCCTGGAATATCTTGCCGCACCAATGTCACTTTGTAAATAGTTCGATTCGTTCCTGTTATAGGTCAAGGATAGTCTACCCCCGATATTTGGGACTTTTGATAGGGTTATATACCCATAGATGTTATCGGACTTATTTCCATTATCACTTTGAAACCTTTTGCTATAACTTACTCCTGCAAAAATATTTTTATAAGGTCTAAAATTAATTCTGGACCTTGCTCCCTGTCTAGCGATATCATCATCCAACAAGCGTTCAATTTCGGTTTGAAAGGTTTCATAGTAGATAATCCTTTTTCTGGAATCATAGGAAAGCATCATATTCAGGGCTTTACTGAATCTGTATCTGGCCGAAATATATAAATTGGTAAGCCGAAGATTATTTTTGGTGGTATTGTTTATTTTACTGAATATATCCAATTCCATGGAAGAAAAAACAGTCAAGTTTCGCAAATAGGTGCTTGAATGTTGTAAATAGACATATCTTCTATCTATGTCGCCATTTCCACGTTGTTCTATAGCGCCCAACGTGGTTTGGGAATAGAAGTTTTCAGCTTCAATGATATTACCTATATAACCACCATATTGCAATAAATCTGCATTAAAGCCATAATCAAAGATATCAGGTCTAAAACCCAGAATGGCACCTGCATAGTTATTTCCAAAATACTTTTCAACTTGGAGTCCGTCGATTGCTCCAATAGATGATATTTTGGGATTTATATTTCTTCCCAAGGTAAATGAAAAGGTAGGGTTTGCATCATATCTCACTCCTAGATTATATACCCTTAAAAAGCTATTTTTTTGAAGTGAGGAAGTTTCGGCTTGATCCAGGATATGGCGATAATTCAAATAGGTGTTAAATGAAAACCTGGAATCTTTTATGTGATTGGCATCTATGGAAAGCCGTGACATTATACGATGTCGGTCATCCCTATTGCTTAATATAGTACTATAGGTAGAGGCAGAAATTCGACCACGAATATGCTCTTTATATTTAGAGTCTACCAGAATTTCATCACTATCAGGGACCATGGGAATATTTTCCATTTTTTGCGTAGCCGTTTGAACTATTTCCTTTGGCTTGTTTACAAAAAATACTTTATCCCCTTTTTGTATTTCACAGTCGTTTACAATATTACAAACACAGGAACTGGAAGATTTACTTCGTACTACAAGACAGGCCGACTCTATGTTATTTAGATTTAGGGTGTCCCCGATTTGGATGGCCGATGTATTCTTAAACTTGACATAAATATTATTGGAAGTCACAAAGGAGACCGTACCATTAAGTATAGGGTCCTTGGTTTGACCAATTACACAATAGGTGAAGACTATAAAGACTATTATAAAATTTAATAGATACTTCATTTATTTTAATTATTGCCATCGGGGTGGCATTGTAGGCAGGCCGTACTTACATACTCATAATCATTGACTTCACTATGATCATTATCCGTTTCAGTTCGTCCATGACAGGTAAAACAAGTGAAATCTGCATAACTGGCCGGGTTGGCATGGCATTCGACACAATCGTTCCATGCCTCTCCTTCTCTATGTTTTCCGGAATAAATGGGGAAATATTGGCCATCGTGGTCAAATTCTGCGGGGGTCCATCCAGGATTCGTGGTATGGCAAGCTACACAGTCGGTAGGGAATCCTGCAGCGATATGGTTAGGGTCATTGGTCTGGTCATAATCCTCTTGATGACAGTTCACACAATCCGGTGAAAGACCGGTATACGTACCGTTGGTATGGCATTGCGTACAATCCTGTATATCATGACCCAAGGCCAATGGGAAAAAATCATGGTTTATGGTGGCAGGTGTCCATCCTGGGTTCGTGCTATGACAAGCCACACAATCCGTGGAGAACCCAGAGGTTGAGTGGTTGGGGTCACTGGTCTGATCA
>JAHHKH010000431.1 GCA_018679695.1 Maribacter sp. | reverse complement strand
CCTGTGCCACCTGCTAATACAATTCCCTTCATATTATACTTTTTGATATTTTTCCAAAAACCATTTTACGGTTTTTAAAAGTCCTGAATTAAAATCCTCCTTGGCTTCCCAGCCCAATTCTTTTTTTATTTTGTTCGTATCAATGGCATATCTATAATCATGGCCTGGTCGATCACTAACGAAAGTAATTTGTTCTTGATAACTACCTATTTTTTTCGGACATACCTCATCCAGAATAGTGCATATACTTTCAGCTATATATAGATTATTTTGCTCGTTATTACCCCCGATTAAATATGTTTCCCCAGATTTACCCTTATGAAAAACAAGGTTGATCGCTTCACAATGATCCAACACGTATAGCCAATCCCTAATGTTGGTCCCATCTCCATAAATGGGAATGGGCTTGCTGTTCAGCGCTTTTTGAATAATAGTGGGTATCAGCTTTTCATCATGCTGTTTTGGCCCGTAATTATTGGAGCAATTGCTGGTAACCGTATTCAATCCATACGTATGGTGATAGCTTCTTACCAAAAAATCAGAAGCCGCCTTGGAAGCACTGTAAGGGCTATTGGGCGCATATGGGGTTTTTTCGGTAAAAAGCCCTTGATGTCCTAAACTGCCAAAAACCTCATCGGTCGAAATATGATGAAAACGGGCATTTTCATATCCACTTTTTGGAACGTTGGTCGAATTCATCCAGTACATGTTCGCCGCTTCCAAGAGCACAAAGGTTCCTTCTATATTGGTTTTGATAAAATCATGAGGCTTTTCAATCGAATTATCTACGTGCGATTCTGCCGCAAAATGAATTACCCCGCTAATGGTGTTTTTTTCAAAGATATCCTCTACTAATGCTGTATTGCAGATATCTCCCTTTATAAATTTATACCTCTGAAAATTCTCTAATTCAACTAAATTATACTTATTGCCTGCATAGGTCAGTTTATCTAAATTTACTACAGCATATTTCGGATTTTCTTTTAAAAAATAGGGTATGAAATTACTGCCTATAAAACCAGCTCCTCCAGTAATTAATATGTTTTTCATTGACATCACGGCCTAGTACCATCGTCTAAATTATTAAGATTTCGAATTGCCGATATCACTAAAAAGAGGGCAATTAAAATCAAGGGTATTAAAACTATGTTTTCTGAGAAAAAGGCCTTTTGAACCTGCTGTGTATTTCCAAAATTAATAACCTTGATTGCTTCCGTGTTTTTAGTGAGCTCCATATTCTTTTTTTCGATATCCCGAATCAAAGTATTTTTCAAATCGAATAATCCAGTAATGTTAACCCTTTCTTGATTGTCAAGAACAAAGGTCTCGTTAACAGACAGCTTATTTTCTTGGGACATAGTTTTAGAATAATTCTCGATTATTGCATCAACTTGTTTCAACAAAGCTTTATCTTCTTCTATACGATTCCTAGCATTTGCCCTTTGCACCTCGACGAGACCATTGTAATATTCATTGGAGTTTATATAATCCATTAGTTTTCTGGCATAATCCCTACCTATCTGGGCATCTTTGTAGAAGAAAGTAATTCGTTGGTTAAGTGAACTCTTGTCGAGAATTTCCTCTCTAACTATATCTGAAATAATTCCAGTATTCTCAAAACTTTGAAGAAGTTCAAGATATTTCATTTCGTCCTCTAAATTGTCTGCACGAACACCGACTGGTTCAATCAGTACTTCAAACCTTTTTAAATTTTCAACGTCAATACCCATATTCCCAAAAAAGGCTGAATCCTCTGCCTCAATATTGGCCTGAATCTCGTTAATCACGTCATATAAGTAGTTCTTACTTTCCAAGTTTGGTTTTACAATTACCTCTGTCTTTAATCTTTTTGTTACTACTTGATTTAAGCCATACCCCATTAATAGGCCCACAGCAACTAAAGCAGCTAAGATGAATATATTTTTGCGCAGGAAACCGTATGTTCTCAGAAAAGCCCCGAATACATTCCTTAGTCCTAAACGAACCATGTTTAACAACTGTCCCAAATCTATTTCGTCAGAAGAAGTATTGTTTGGATTATTATTTTCTGCCATTTTAAGTTATGAGTTAAATATTTGTTCTAAGATTTTGTCTGTTATTAAATACGTAGGTTTCACCCCTGTAGTACCTAAACCGCCTGAAGCCAAGGTACTTCCCGTTTCAAGGGGATTATCCGAAGCATAATAAGCATACCTTACTTTGACATCCTCTCGAATACTTTTACGGATTTTTGATGCCGATTGTATGGCCTTTTGATAATGTACTCCTTCCATTTCCAGCCCAATAACATTCCAAGTGGATTTGTGGAAAAACTTCAAAATATCCCTGTTCTGCAAAGATGTTCCTAAAACCGTTACCATGGCGCCTTCAAAAACCTCGAGTCCATATCCCAAGAAATCCTTGGCAGACAACTCATTTTTAAAAGGGTAATTATCCGATGTGCCCTCAAATATATGGGCCGAGGGTATCATTAAATCACCTTTACCGCCTTCCAAGATACCTGCCTTCCCCATAATCGATATAGATGCCACATCAAGGAATACATCACCTTTCTTGGCGCTTTTGTATGGTTTCAACAATTCATCGATAGTTTCGTAGGCCTGTTCCCCAAAAGCATAGTCCATGACAAATATAATAGGTTTTTCATCATCTGGAATACCCTTGGGTAGATCATAACAACATGCTTCTTTGCTCAATTTGGCCATGTCGAAAATCTGAACATCAATATTGGTGCCCGAAACATCGTCAATGACAACCATGCCGTTTTTAATTGCGACAGTCCTCACCTTTTTCTGCAACTCGTCATCTTGTTGGGAGCTTAAGGCTTCATAAATTTCCAATGAACCGTTGTTCGGATATTCCTTGGACAATGCATTTTTGGCGAACAGGGAATTCATAACGCTATGCATATTGGCGCTAATGATATGTACAGGTCTTGAAAGCAAGTCGTTTTTTTCCAATACCTCTTTGATTGTATTTGCCCATCTTTCCCCATGAATATGGTGCCCCAATCTTTCACGCAAAAGCGATGTAAACGTAATTGCACGTTTGTTTCCCGTGACCTCTTCCTCTATAGCCAATTTTCCCATCCAATAAATGATATGAAGAAATCTTTCCGGGTTCTTTCTTGTTGCGAATTTTTTATAAAATTCCAATATTTCCTCAAAGGATCGGCCTAAAATGTTGGCCATATGTATTAAGGCCACCTCGCGCTCAGATTGGTTTAACTTTTTCTTTCTTGCCGCTGCTTCAAGTTTGTCCCAATCGCGAATGGTTTTATCTGTATCCTCAATAAGTACGCGCTTCGAAATCTTATATGATTCGATGAACAAAAATGTAAGATGGGTAAGGATATCATAAATGTCGGATCGGCCACGGGTAATTTCGACATTCATTTGCTCGTCATCAATGCGATAACAGTTCCGCCTTCTTTTGGGAGGGATAATTGCCTTAAAATGAGCCTTGCCATAACCTTCATCAGAAGTCAAATTGATAAAGCGACATTGTTCAATGCCCTCGGGTAAACGTTCCAAAACATAAACCAAACCGTTTAGTTCTGCCTTTTCCTCAGCGATAGAACCATATATTTCGGGTCTTAACTGTAAAAGTGCGTTTCTGAGTGTTTCCCCTGAAACACCCATTGGTTTATAGAACCCTCGATTAAATAAGTGCCGCATTGTAATATATAAACGCTCAATTGCATTTGTGGATTCTTGCGCCCTTGTTGTATCGGTTCTTAGATTCATACAGAAAATTCGTGTAAAATTACAACATATATTAATGAAAATTAACAAGGCTCCTTAGTAAACAAAGCCGGGCTAGTTATTCGAGGAAAAGAATGATAGGGCATCGGCTACTTTACGGTCATTCGAGAGACGCTGTACTTTATTTTGTCCGCCCAACTTGCCTACAGATCTCATATATTCCTTGAACCCCCCGATTTTAATCGGTACGATTTTTAAGGTCTGAAGTATTTTGCCATCAATCAAATCATAATAATAACTATTCTGTTCTTGTAGCGAGGTATCCAATATTTGAATAAATGCATCCATATCGGCAGGTAGCTTTTCAAATTCAACCAGCCATTCATGATAGGGCAGTTCATTTTCTTTTGGTGTTATTTGCGGTGCTACTGTAAACTCATTGATTCTAGCGTCTGAAGCTTCCACGGCTCTTTGCATAGCTTCTTCAACCTCTTTGGCAATAACATGTTCCCCAAAAGCCGAGATAAAATGCTTGATACGTCCTGAGACTATTATTTTATAGGGTTGCAATGAAATAAACTGAACGGTATCCCCAAGGTTGTAGGCCCATAAACCCGCATTTGTCGAAATAATCATCGCATAATTAACCCCTATTTCAACATCCTTTATCGTTATCCTTTCCCTTTTCTCACTATAAAAATCATCGGCCTTGACAAATTCATAGAAGATCCCTGAATTTAGAAGTAACAACAAGCCCTTTTCGGTTTGTGAATCTTGATAGGCAAAAAACCCCTCACTGGCAGGGAAAAGTTCTATGCTATCCACTTTTCGTCCTAAAAGGTTCTCAAATTTGGCCCTATAGGGTTCGTAATTGACCCCGCCGTAAATGAACAATTGAAAGTTTTTAAAAAGTTCACCCACCTTTTTGCCGCTTCTAGCGCTCAACTTTTCAAAATACATCTGAACCCAGGAAGGTATCCCGGCTATGACAGTCATATTCTCATTGATGGTCTCATTTACTATAGTTTCAACCTTGGTTTCCCAATCCTCGATACAGTTGGTTTCCCAGCTGGGTAATCTATTTTTTTGAAGGTAATTGGGCACATAATGCGCAGAAATTCCGGAAAGTCTTCCAAGTTTTACCCCGTTTTTCTCTTCAAGTACGGGGCTCCCTTGAAGAAATATCATTTTACCATCCACAAAATCAACATTTCCTGTCTCATTAATATAGTTAAGGATGGCATTCCTGGAGGCTTCAACTTGATGTTTAATTGAAGTTTTAGTAATTGGTATGTATTTGGCGCCCGAGGTAGTGCCTGAAGTCTTTGCAAAATATATTGGCTTTCCAGGCCAAAGTATATCGGATTTGCCAGCTATGACCTTTTCAACATAATCCTTTAACTCTTCATAATCACGTATGGGTACATTCTTCACAAAATCACCATGGTTACGGATTTGAGCAAAATTATGATCTTTTCCGAAAAGGGTTGTATCGGCTGTTTCAATTAGTTCATCAAAAACACGGTTTTGGGTTTCAATAGGACGATTGACCCATTTAGCAGTTTTCTTGGCTGTATGTTTTGCGAAAATCCTGGCAGCAAAAGATTTTAAGGACATATTATTTAAAATCTATAAAATCAAGTGGGTTAACAGGGTTCCCATTGTCCCACAATTCAAAATGCAAATGGGGTCCGGTAGTAAATTCCCCAGTGTTTCCCACTGAAGCTATGACTTCTCCTGCACGAACGATATCCCCTTGTGATTTGCTTAAGGATCCATTGTGCTTGTAAACACTTAAAAGTCCGTCTTTATGTTCCATAATAATTACATAACCGGTTTCCGTAGTCCATTCGGCAAAAATAACAATTCCGTTTGCTACAGCTTTGATTGGTGTATCCCTTGGAGCCGTTATATCAACAGCATAGTGCTTTTTCTCCCTGTTGAAATTCTCGGAAAGTGTTCCGCTTATGGGTGGAAACAGCACCATATTGGTTTTGTCACCATCTCTTTCGAATAAATTGTATTTGTCTTCCAGGGCAACTTCAGCCCTAAGTAAGGAATCTTCCCTTATGGGATTTAAATCAACACTTGAAGGATCTAGTTTAAACTGCTCGAACAATGAATCCCTATTGATTTCGGTGTTTTCAATATCGCCTCGAAGAACCATCCTAATATTATCTAAATACCTATTGGTATAATTTAAGGTATTGACCAGGGAATCGGTCTTATAGGTGAGCTCAGTAGCCTGTCGCTTTAACTTGGTAGAGGAATAGCCCGGTATATATTCTCGAAGCGGTGTAAAGGCGATGAGCAATATGGTAAGGCCAATTAATCCAATAATACAAAGTGATCCTGTAACAAAAACGTTTAAACGGCTAAGTTTAAAACTAATTTTTTCTTCAAAAGTACTCTCATTAAGGATTACCAAACGATACTTATGAAGTAACTTTCTTTTGATATCCTTCCTTTTTTTTACTTTTTTGGCCATTTCCCGCAAAGATAAACTTAGTATTGAATTTAATAGGGGATCTTTACTTTTTTATAACATAAACCCTTAAGACGAACATTACCATTAAATACGAAATATTTTAAATTACAGTTCATGCAATTAAAAAAAATCCCTTACGTTAATATTAACAGCAAACTAATAAGTTTTTAGTACATTTGTTGAGCATTAAATTACAAATTATGACAGCTTTACATATATTTTTGGCGATAGGACCATGGCAAATTGCAATTATTGTTATGGTTGTACTTCTTTTATTTGGTGGGAAAAAAATTCCAGAGCTTATGCGAGGTCTTGGAAGTGGTATAAAGGAATTTAAAGACGCTTCAAAAGAAGATGAAAAAATAGAGGAAAATAACGAAAAATAGAGTTCCTGAAGAAAGTATTTGAAAACACCCATCATCGGGTGTTTTTTATTTCCATGATTTAATATATACCCTACGGTATATTCAAGGTTATTTGCTAAAATACCCTACCCGAATAGAATTTTCATTCTGTTTTTCCAAAACTCCAAATGTTCTTTTTAAGGCATGTCAAATGCCTACGCTCAGGACCTCTATCGACAAAAAGCAGCAATACACGACAAAAAACATCACTTTCACAACAAAAAATATTTATACCATATAGGAACTACTAGTTTCGTCGTTAAATGGTATTAGTGAAGGATTGTCATAAACATATTCGATTCTCGAAAGTTTTCAAATAAATACCCACTCTTACCTTAGTCATAAAACCATGAGAATACCTGCAGAAAAAATTCTAGCATACTGCTTTCTACTGCTGGCCTTGAGCCTAAGTGCTCGAACGCACGCCAAAGCCAACCTCATTGATGTGAAGGCCAATAGGCCCTTGAGCGGTTCTATGGGGGAAACCAAGCTTATGATAACACCATCAGCATTTGTCGAAGCTGCCAAGAAAAACAATATACCTCAAAGAGCGTTCAAAAATCTAAAAGGACTTAGAAACGGATATTATATTATTGCTGGGGTTTTTGGTGAAATCGGTAATGCGAAAAAGGTGGTTTCCAGATTGCGTAAAAAAGATTTCAAAGCCAATTATATTGCCGTCCCTAAAAGTGGCTTGAATTATGTTTACCTGAATTACCACGACCAATGGCAAAATGCCATAATTGCCTGCAACACCCAATTTAATGGCAAGTACGTTGATCCCGTTTGGATAATGAATGCCCAAGGCGATTCTAATGTGGAGGCCGATAAAATTCCACATACCGAAAGAACCAAGACCAGAACAAAATCACAAGGAAACAAATTGCAAAATGCCAAGGATTTTAAAAAAGAACGAAGTTCATTCTTGAAAACTGCAAAAGAGAATAATATTTCGACAAGAAAACTAAGTGCCGTGAATGGAATCAAGAGTGGCTATTACATAATATCCGGCGCTTTTGGAGAAAAAGAGAACGCCAGTAAAATGGCACATGATTTAAGGACTAAAGGCTTTGAATCGAACACCTTCTCAAATCCAGTTAATAATCTAAATTATACGTATCTGGAATATCATCAAAAATGGGAAGATGCCATTGATCCGATTAAATCAAAGTTCAATGGAACTTATAAGGGTAAAGTTTGGATTCTAGAGGTAGAAAACGCAATAATAAAGGACAATTCCGTTGAAAAATTTGAAAAATCTTTTTTGGAGACAGCAAAGCAGCTCAATATTTCAACAAGAAAACTAAGCAATTTGAAAGGTGTAAAAAGCGGTTATTACACTATATCAGGAGTCTATGGTGATGAAAATAATGCCAAGAATATGGCGAATGCCTTAAAGAAAAAAGGATTTGAAGCCAGTTACTTCCCAAATTCCAATAACAATCTGAACTATACTTTTTTGGAATACCATAAAAACTGGGAAGATGCCATTATTCCGATACAATCGAAATTCAATGGTTCTTTTAATACCAAGGTTTGGATATTACATGTAGATAATAATCCTGTTAAAGAGGAAATAAAAGTAAATCTTAAAGTTCCTGAAGCAAGTTTAAAAACTACTGTAGCAAATAGTCCAATCAAAAAATTGAACTTTCCTCAAAAAAATAACAAATTACTCCAAAAAGCAGACCTTTACTTTAGTAAAATGTGGTATGCCGAAGCGGCAGAATTATATGAGTATATTTTAGACCAAAGCCCGGAAAACCATACATACGAGATTATACAAAAAGCGGGGGATTCCCACTATTTTAATACCAATATGGAAAAAGCCTATCATTGGTATAATCTTCTATACGAAAAATACGGGAAGGAAATGTCCGCAGACAATATCTTTAAATATGCGCACTCCTTAAAAGGTACTGGAAAGTACGCCCGGTCCAAACGACTCATGCGTTTGTACAACCGCAAAATGAAAAATCCAGACGCAACGCTCCAGGATAAAATGAATGAAAATGTCCTTCCAAACGAAGTGGTTTTGGATGAATTACGCAACTCAAAACAGGATTTCGATGTATTCAACCTGGCTATTAATTCCAAATATTCGGAATTTTCTCCAATGTTCCATAATGAAGGTGAGGTCGTTTTTGCTTCTGCCAATGATACCTCAATTTTTAATACCAGGCGGTATAAATGGAATGATCAGCCGTATTTGGATTTGTATGTTGCCAAATTGAATGAAGAATCACAGGAATTAAAGGATGCCATTAAGTTTTCCAGGAAAGTAAACACTAAATATCACGAAGCATCGGTTACGTTCTCTCCAGACAATGAAACCATGTATTTTACAAGAAACAATTATAGCAAAAAGCTTAAACGGGATAAAAAAGGTGTGAATCACTTAAAGATATACATATCAAGAAAACAAAATGGGGAGTGGAGTGAGGCAACTGAAGTTCCATTTAATAGTGATAACTATTCCACGGGTCATCCTGCTCTCAGTCCTGATGGTAAAATGCTATATTTTGTCTCTGATATGCCAGGAAGTATTGGTCAGACCGATATTTTCGTGGTCGATGTTCTTGAGGATGGCAGCTTTTCCGAACCCAGAAATCTCGGACCAGGTATCAACACCGAAAGAAAAGAGATGTTTCCTTTTGTTAATAAGGAGAAACTGTATTTCTCATCCGATGGACACGTTGGTCTTGGCGGACTTGATGTTTTCGAAGCGGCTATTGATGAGGAACAAGGATTCCTTGAAGTAAAAAACGTCGGAAAGCCTATTAATAGTAATAAAGATGACTTCTCCTATATCGTAAATGAAGAAACCCAAAAGGGCTTCTTCGCATCGAACAGAAGAGGAGGCAAAGGTGATGATGACATTTATTCCTTTAAACGATTGGGCGTTGAAGAGGTAGCGGAAAACTTAAATGCCATTGCCGGTGTGGTTACGGAGCTCGTAACTGGTGAATTGATGCCAAAAGCATTGGTTACCCTTTTGGATGAAAACAACATCAAATTAAAGGAAATGGAAGTCGGTGAGGATGGTTCTTTCCTATTTGAAGATCTAGAGGGCAATACTAAATATAACATCAGGATTACCAAAGGGGATTACTTTGATGAGAAAGTTTCCGTTTCGACCAAGGACAATATGGTCGTAAATACCGAGGTGGCAATGCGAAGACTTAAGGAAATGGTCGCCATTGAAGATGGTATACGCAAGCTAAAAACTGAAATGATCTATTTTGATTTTGATAAATTCTATATCAGAAAAGACGCTTCGGTAGAACTTGATAAGTTGGTACAGGTCATGAGGGAATACCCAAATATGGTCATTAAAATCGAGTCACATACCGATTCAAGGGGTAAGAGGGCATATAACAAGTATTTATCTGACAAACGTGCAAAATCGACTAAGGATTATATTATCGCTAAAGGAATTGATGCTAGCCGTATACAAAGTGCGACTGGGTATGGCGAGGAAAGATTGATCAATGAATGTGACGGAACCGTGAGATGTACTGAAGCCAATCATTTACTCAATAGACGCTCTGAGTTTATTATCGTAAATATGTGATAATCAAAAACCCAAACCAACTAAATAACAGGCCGTGATTCTTAATTGAATCGCGGTTTTTTGTGCGCTTTTTTAACGTTCACAACACCTTGCCTATCATTTACAACAAATTTTTCATTAAATGCACCTAATTGCCTGATAATCCGTTGTATATAATACCAAAGGGGGCGCTATTTAACCCTAAACCAAACGACATGAAAAATATACTGTTAATCAAAGAAATTTATTTGGAAGCTTTCAGAAATCTGGGGCATGCATTGTTGAAAACCTATTTTAAAGCATTTTCATGGTTCTGCTTTGCCAGTTTCATTATTATGCTTTATGCATTTGTCTTTAGAGTCTCTACTGGATTTGCTTTCGATTGAACAATTTAAAACCAACCTTTCTTCTAAATGCGCCTGTTAACAGGCGCATTTTTCTTTGCCATAGAATTATAAACGACAACCCTGATTACCATTCAACCAAAAAAAATGCATATGATGGAGTTCTAACAATATCCAAGTTTTGCTAACCGAGTAAAACGGTTCTTCAACTACTATTTTTTTCCTTTACATGAAACCATCGCACTTTTGAAATAAGTATAACATTAAAATATGGGCGAATGAGAAAATTATTACTAGTGAAAGAAATTTATTTAGAAGCATTTAAAAACCTAGGTCACATTTTGATCAAAAAATATTTCAAAGCCTTTTCATGGTTTTGTTTTGCATTGCTTGCCATAGTATTGTATGCATTTATATTTAGAGTATCAACGGGATTTGGGTTTCATAACTATTAATCTTGATTTTAAAAATTAAAGCCCCGAAGCAGAATACTTCGGGGCTTTTTATTTTATGAGACTTAGCTGGATTACTTATTGAATCTTAAGGTTTTGATTATAGCTTCCAATTCGAACATATAATCGCGTTTTTCGGTGGCCGGTGCGAAAGTAAAGCCTTCTATTACCAATTTTCTATTATGCTCCTTATCGCTTACGATATAGGTTAAAAACGGTCCGGCCATCGGATAATTTTTGATGTCCCATAAACCGCGTACCTCGGCTGCCTTCAAACTTGCAACTTCAGCAGGAAATACGGAAGGTGAAAATGCTGGCTCTGTTCGCATATGTGTTCTTTTCCTGGGGACATCGGGTCCGGGAATATATAAGCTTCCAATCGAGTCACGCATACGAACAATATCCTTAACAAAAGTAGAATCTACCGTAAAACTATCCCAAGGCATTTCATAGGCAATGATATTCATGGTTCCTCTTTGGATTTGGCGTTCTATCCAAACAAAATTATCCTCATTTTTGACGACTTTGTACACTGATGGGATGGTCAAGTTAATTCCGAACTTCTCCTGTACGGTCTTTTCTTTATTGAGTGATCTCTGAAATCTGTTCTGTGCTTCACTAATCTCTAAGCTCTTGAAAGTATTGATAATGTCAAGTGCTTTCTTGTCAAGATTATCATTTATTTCTTCCTCTGTTTTACCTTTTACAACCGCCACTTTTTGGGGTTTCGAATACATATCGGTCTTGATATGGGCCAGGTTTAAAGTATCTTTTTGAACATAAAGG
>JAHHKH010000427.1 GCA_018679695.1 Maribacter sp. | reverse complement strand
AACGGTATGTTCCTGTTTGGTTCACATTGAAAGAATCATCGGTCGTATTCACCGAGACTCCGTCTCTTTGCCATTCGTAGGTTTCACTACTCAGATTCGTGCCCGTACTCATAGTTACAATATCAGTAGCACTACAGTACACCGTACTTGTGCTGTTAATAGTGAGCGTTTCTGAAGTAAGCAATTGAACCGGCAATGTATTTGACGTAGGGTTGTACGTACTTATTGTGCCCTCAACGGAATAATCGCCGTTTTCCGATATATCGGTCAGACTTATAGAGTTGCTGGTTGCACCGGCAACATTGACCCCATTTCTTTTCCATTGATAACTAAAGTCCGCTGCTATATCGGCGGTAACATCGATCTTGCTCAAATCCGACATAACCGCATTGATTGTTTGGATCTGTAAAACGATGTCTGTCGATACACATGCGGTATAGGTAGAGGTATAATCTGCCAAAATTTCGAATGATGCAGGGGAAACGACAGTAGTTGTTTCCGAATTTTTGATTGTTCCTGGGCAAGCGCCTCCACTTTGGGTAACCTCGGCATAATATGCACCTTCTTGTGTAATGTTTAAGGAGGCATTGGTTTCGCCTGGGATTTCCAGACCATTTCTGTACCATTTAAAAGTTGGGGAAACTGCATTTGTAGTTATACTAATAGATTCTGTCTGTGACGGCAACAGTACTATATTGGCCGCATTATCCCGTGTAACGGTAAAGCTATCCGCGTTCCCCATGGTTATAGGTGCCGAAAGTTCATTGCATATGCTAGCTGAGGAAATCTCTATCTGATAATCCCCTTCAAAACCTGGTATGTTGGCATCCACGGTATAGGTTGATGCTATTGCACCCGAAATTTCAATACCGTCCTTGAACCATCTATAATTCCAGGAAGGATCGGTCCTATCAATACCAAGGGTTTCTGTTTCTCCAGCACAAAGCATTGCTTTAGTGGGAGGATTGATAAATATTCCTTCTCCACCACCACCAATGGTTACATCAACAATGTTTGAATCGGTATTTGCAGATCCAGAACATACTGGCCCATAGTCTATAAGTGCGAAATACATTCCTGATGCAGAAACATTCAAAGTATGACTTGTCTCACCACTTATAGGCGAACCACTCATATACCAGATATACTGATAAGTTTCAGGATTGGCAACATTATCAACCTGAAGTGTAATTGGACCGGTTGCACAAATAGTGCCCGGAGGGACCCCACTACCATCATCACTTATGTTGATATTGGTCGTAACATCCATATAGTACATATTGTAGGCAGGTGATTCTGAACTGGTATTGGCGGGATCGGTAGAACGGACCCTTAATTTATAACCTTGACCTCGAGTATTGGTCGGAATTGCAAATTCAACATCAAACTCTTTGGAGCTATTTGTATTTTGATCACCAACAGTCACCAATTCAGTTGCATTGGAGAAATCCCCAGTGGCATCTGAAAGTTCCAATATAAACTCATTGGCGCTATTCGCATTACCAGCCCAAGAAATATTGGCATAATATTCGTTAAATCCTCCAACACCAGCACATATTGCTGTCCATGGAGAGTTGCCGGCCAAATTAGGATTGTCGGCTGGTTCAGGTGCATTGACCAAGATTTGTGCAGAGAGCGAAGCAAGACCCAACAGCATAAAGGCCACTAGGAACATTTGATTCCGGAACTTAAATTTAAGTTTCATAAGTAGTTACAGTTTTGTTCAACATGTTTTAGCTGCTTGATTTGGGTTTGAACAAGTGTTAAACTTTAATGAAAATCGATATTAACTGGGTCTTTGTTAATCTCACACTATTATTCAACAACAAATATGTTATTTAATTATATGCTTGGAAACTTATTGTTGTGGCGTATCGCAAATATGTTGTGAAACAGTGGTATTTGTATGCTAGGCTAATTGATAGCCGGCAATAGCTGCATTTTTCCTACATTTGCACATCGTAAAAAAAGTGAAATGAGTGAAGCTTCAAAATCATTGAATTTCCTAGAACATATTATTGAGGATGACCTAAAAAAAGGCTTCCCAAAAGACCAATTGCGTTTTAGGTTTCCACCTGAACCCAATGGTTATTTGCATATTGGCCATGCCAGTTCTATTTGTTTGAATTTTGGACTTGGATTGCGCTATGATTCGCCCGTAAACCTTAGGTTTGACGATACAAACCCAGTTAAGGAAGAACAGGAGTTCGTAGATGCCATCAAGCGTGATGTGCGCTGGCTAGGGTATGAGTGGGATACCGAACGGTATGCTTCTGATTATTTCCAACAGCTGTACGATTGGGCGGTAATTTTGATTAAAAAGGGCAAGGCTTATGTGGACAGTCAATCCTCAGAGGAGATGGCCGCACAAAAAGGTACGCCTACCGAACCGGGAATGCATAGCCCATACAGGGAACGCTCTGTCGAGGAGAACATGGCATTGTTCGAGGCAATGAAACGAGGAGAATTTGAGGAGGGCACTCATGTATTGCGGGCAAAAATTGATATGGGCTCATCGAATATGTTGATGCGTGACCCCATCATGTATCGAATATTGCACAAAGCCCACCATAGGACAAGCACCGATTGGTGTATTTACCCAATGTACGATTGGACCCATGGAGAGAGTGACTATATTGAGCAGGTTTCCCATTCTTTTTGTACCCTGGAATTCGCTATGCATCGCGAACTATACGATTGGTTTTTGGACCAAGTCTATGATGATAAAAAAGTGCGACCCAAGCAACGGGAATTTGCCCGAAGAAATTTAAGTCATACCGTAGTTAGCAAACGCAAACTTTTAAAATTGGTTGAGGGAGGCGTTGTCAATGGCTGGGATGACCCCCGAATGCCGACCATTTCAGGATTAAGAAGAAGGGGCTATACGCCAGAATCTATCCGCAACTTTGCGAACACTATCGGAATTGCCAAACGCGATAATTTGATAGACGTATCATTATTGGAATTTCACGTACGTGAGCATTTGAATAAGATTGCCCCCAGGGTTATGGGGGTATTGGACTCAGTAAAGATTGTGATTTCAAATTATCCTGAGGGGGAAGAAGAATGGTTGGAAGCCGAGAATAATCCTGAAGACCCAGCGGCCGGAACAAGACTCGTACCTTTTTCAAGGGAGATTTATATTGAAAGGAACGATTTCAGGGAAGAGGCCAATCGTAAGTTCTTTAGATTGAAATTGGGAGGTGAAGTTCGCTTGAAGAATGCCTATATCATAAAAGCCGAAAGCTGCTCAAAGGATGCCGATGGCAACATAACGGAAATACAGTGTACGTACGATCCAAAAAGTAAAAGCGGTAGCGGCACCGAAGAAAGTTTGCGAAAGGTCAAGGGCACCTTACATTGGGTTTCGATAAAACATGCATTGGAGGCAGAGGTTAGAATCTATGACCGTTTATTCTTGGACGAAAGCCCCGATACCCATAAAGACAAAGATTTCATGGAATTTATCAATCCAGATTCATTGAAAGTCATCAAAGGTTATTTAGAGCCCAGTTTAAAAAATGCCAAAATTGAGGACCGTGTTCAATTTCAGAGACTTGGTTATTTTTGTGTGGACCCGGATTCAACATCCGAAAAGTTGGTTTTTAACAGAACGGTTACTTTAAGGGATACTTGGGCCAAAATACAGCAGAAAAGCTAAGATTGAATTTTCTTATGATTTAAAATATATCAATCGGTATTATCTATAAAACCGACTTATTTTAATGCATTTTAACGGCGTTTCTCTTTTAAAAGGTGCTACTCGTTAGCTACACACCTTATTCGATTGCAGATCTTTTTAGAACAGGATTTTCACTTTTTACATCAAGGATTGTACATTGCTCCTTTAGTTTGCGGTCTTGAAATAAAAAATCCCGCCTGCATATTGGCAAGAAGGATTTTAAATTAAGTTATGGATCGAGAATCCTACTTTTTTTTAGGTCCTGTTTTTTTCATTTGTTCCCCTATCATATTACTAGCTGTAAACGATGCGACCATATTGTTCAGCATATCGCTACCGGCTTGAGGTGAATTAGGCAATAGGATTAAATTGGTATTGGTCTCCTCCCCGATAGATTGTAGGGTATCGTAATGCTGGGTGACTACTATCAAGGCTGATGCTTCCTGGGAATTAATGCCCACTTTGTTCAAGACTTCCACAGACTCTTCCAATCCCCTTGCAATTTCCCGGCGCTGGTCGGCAATACCCTGTCCCTGCAATCTTTTGCTTTCGGCTTCGGCCTTTGCTTTTTCAACGATGAGTATTCGTGCAGCATCACCTTCGAACTGTGCGGCTATTTTTTCCCTTTCCGAGGCATTGATGCGGTTCATGGCTTCTTTTACCTGTGCATCTGGATCTATATCGGTAACAAGGGTTTTAATGATATCATAGCCATAATCCAACATGGCATCTTGGAGTTCGGTCTTTACGGCAATGGCAATGTCATCTTTCTTGACAAAAACATCGTCCAATTTCATTTTAGGAACTTCTGCACGCACCACATCAAATACATAAGAGGTAATCTGATCATGGGGATACTCCAACTTGTAGAATGCCTCATATACCTTTTCCTTTATGACGACATATTGCACTGACACTTTAAGTTTCACGAAAACATCATCCAAGGTTTTGGTTTCGACAATAACGTCCAATTGTTGGATTTTCAGACCCAAACGAGCCGCTATGCGATCAATTAGCGGAATTTTCATTTGAAGACCGGATTGGCGGATACTATGAAACTTCCCAAAACGTTCAATGATAACAGCGGTCTGTTGTTTAACAATGAAGAATGAGGAAAATAGAATGATCAGTCCGAAAAAGATAATCGGAATTAAAATGAAATTGCCCATGTTATATCAATATTTAGTTAGTGAATGAATTTACAAAAACGCTTTGTACTATCTGTTGGAAAATAGGGGTAAATGTTACAAATCGCAACTAAAGAATAGAAATTGCTTTCTGAATTCTCGAAATACTTTCGTCCTTACCTATCATTTCCAGTATATCGAATAAATGTGGTCCTTTCATGGCACCTACAATGACCAATCGCAAAGGAGGCATCACTTTGCCAAAAGAAAATTCGCGTTTTGAAATCCATTCCTTTACCAACGATTCAATATTTTTGGATGCGAAGTTTTCAATGCTTTGTAGAACTGCGATAAGCTCATTTAAAATCTCTGGAGTATCTGATTTCCATTGTTTGCGAATCGCCTTGTCATCGTAATTAGCAGGTGGTTCAAAGAAATACGCACTTAAGTCCCAAAACTCGGAAACAAAATTAGCCCGTTCTTTGATAAGGGCCACGACCCTTTCTAAATAATCGTCATTTGGTATGGGGCTTGGAATATCCTTTTCGATCAAGACTGGTTTAAACAATTCTGCCAGCTCACTGTTGGATTTCTTTTGTAAGTACAAATGATTGTACCATTTGGTTTTTTCAGGATCAAAACGCGCACCGGCTTTATGTACGCGCCCAAGGCTGAAATTTTGCACCAATTCGCTCAAATCAAAGACTTCTTGTTCAGTGCCGGGATTCCATCCCAGCAGGGCTAAAAAGTTGACAACCGCCTCCGGAAAATATCCTGCTTCGCGATAACCTTGTGACTCGCCCCATGAAAGAGGAAATACGGGAAAGCCCATCTTTTCGCCATCGCGTTTGCTAAGCTTGCCCTTGCCAATGGGTTTCATGATCAACGGCAAATGTGCAAATTCTGGAGCGGCCCACCCAAAGGCGTTGTAAAGCAATTGATGAAGCGCCAAAGAGGGCAGCCACTCTTCACCTCGTATAACATGGCTAATTTGCATTAAATGATCATCAACGATGTTGGCTAAATGATAAGTGGGCATGCCATCGCTCTTAAATAGAACTTTGTCGTCTAAGATGTTACTGTCTATCTCTATATCACCTCTAATAATGTCCTTTAATCGTATTTTCTCATCCTGGGGCGTCAAAAACCGTACAACATAATCCTCACCGGCATGAAGTTTGGCTTGTGTTTCTTCTTGCGAAAGGGACAACGAATTGGTCAATTTTAAGCGATTATGCCAATTGTAGATAAAGGTCTTTCCCTTGGCCTCATGATCTTTGCGGTGAAAATCCAGTTTCTCGGTTGTATCGAAGGCATAATAAGCCTTTCCCTTGCTTATAAGTTCCTTGGCATATTGCTTGTAAAGGTCTTTGCGCTGACTTTGGCGATAAGGTCCAAATCCACCATCCTTGCCCGGTCCTTCGTCGTACGGAATACCACACCAATCCAAAGCATCGATTATATACTGTTCGGCGCCCTCTATAAAACGATTTTGATCAGTATCCTCTATTCGTAGGATAAATGCACCATTATGATGTTTGGCAAATAAATAATTGAATAGTGCGGTTCGTACCCCTCCTATATGCAAGGGGCCTGTGGGACTCGGAGCAAATCTGACTCTGACGTTCTTGGGCATAATTATAAATATGAAATGCAAAGGTATAAAAAATGGAGCCTGTTACACTCCAAAGGCCCATTACTTAATGAAGCACCGAACAATGAATTTTAAAAAGGGTTAATAATCGGCATAGTTGATTATCGAACAATCATTTCCGAAGGAATTCGTGGATTCATCACTTTGAACCATAGGGGAGGAAGAAATGACATAACCATGGAGGTTGGATATCCGTATGGTAATTGTGGCGAAGTGTCGTGATAATCCAAAATCTGATATTTCTTGGAAGATTTATAGTGATGATCACTATGTCTAGTCAGTTCATATAAAACAATACGGCCAACTATGTGATTGCTGTTCCAGGAATGCACTTCTTTCACCCGTTCATAACGACCCGATGCCAATTTCCTTCGCAATAGACCATAATGTTCAATATAATTCACGGTTTCCAAGAGTAAAAAACCGGTAATAGCGGCTCCAAGGGCGAAAAATAATCCAAGGGAACCGAATAAATAAAATACACCGAATAGGTACAGTGCTTCAATTATTAAATACCAAAACATATCGTTTTCAATAGAAAAAAACCCCCTCTCATTTTTCTTTAAGAGCATAAGCTGTAGTTTCCAAGCGCTGATATACTGTCGTATTACAGAGGTAACCCAAAAAGAATATACCGTTTGGTTGTATTTGGCGGTCGCCGGATCCTCTGGTGTTGCGGCATGTAGGTGGTGCCCAAAGTTATGTTCAATAAAAAAATGCATATACAAGGCCGGTAGTAAGAGGAGTTTTCCCAAATAACGCTCTTTTGATCTTAAACGGTGACCCAGTTCATGGGCTACATTGATGCCGTTAGTTCCTAAAACTATTCCAATCGAAAGGGTTAGACCTATTATTTCAAAGGTAGAAATGCGGTGTGATGAAATATACCAAAGTGTATAGGCGAGGAGACCATAAACGATGGGAATATTGAGGTAAAGTAACCAATCGAATAGATTTTTGTTCTTTTTTATATCACGTTGGTTCGAATTGAGGTTAGAACTATCCTGGGGCAGGACCAATTCGAACAGGGGAATAATGAAAAAAGCATAGAAGGGAGTAAAAAAACTCCAGTAGCCCTGTAAATAAACACCAATAGCTGCCGAGGCCGGTAAAGTGAATGCCGCTAGATATTTTAAATCTTTCATCTATTACCTTTTAACAATTATTTTGCTAACAAAGTTTGATTTATCAATTATCTTGGACTTAAATATAGTCCATATTGCATACGTATCACAACATACTTGATAAATTAAACCACTTTACAAAGAAGTATTATACCAGAATGTTGCTAAAGGGGATAGTGCTCTTTTTAGCATTGGGCTTATTATTTTTAATTGTGATAATGGGCGTGGAATATTTTCTTTGGTTAAACACCAATGGAAGGAAGATTCTGTTTTTCTGTTTTGTTTTGGTGGGATTGATCCTCTTATACAGATTTATTTTTACACCACTTCTATTTTTGTTTAAAGTTAAAAATGGTATTAGCAATAAGGATGCGTCAAGTATTATCGGCAAGCATTTTCCTGAGGTGGAAGACAAGCTGTTTAATCTATTGGAACTGGCCGATGATAAAAACCAATCGGAATTATTATTGGCCAGTATTGAACAAAGGTCCAAGGCCTTGAGTCCTGTTCCTTTTACCAAAGCCATAGCTTATAGGGACAATCTTAAGTATGTCAGGTATTTGATTGTGCCCACGGTTATCTTTCTGCTAATTTGGTTATCGGGTAACATAGGATCGTTCTTCAATTCATACCAGAGAGTTGTGAATTATGATTTGGCCTATGAGCCCCCTGCCCCATTTAGATTTCAGTTGTTGACTACTAGCCTGGATGTATTGGAAGACAAATCGTATACGATTTATGTAACTACTAGTGGGGAGGTACGTCCAGACGCTGTAAATATTAGGATTAATGGTAGGGAGCTATTAATGCAACAGGAAAATGGAGCCTATAAATTCACCTTCAACCCTCCTTTGGAAGAAATTGAATTTCAGTTCTTTTCAGGCAGGGTAAAATCACGGGTTTATCAATTAAATGTGCTAAAAACCCCGGTAATACAAAATTTTGAGCTGAAGTTGGAATATCCAAACTATCTCAAAAAGAAAACGGAATTCTTAAAAAGTACCGGTAGCGCAAGCTTACCAGAGGGGACGAATGTAACTTGGAAAGTAGTGGGTATGAATACGGAAAAAATTACTTTGATAGAAAAAGATACCGTATGGGATTTTAATAAATCGAACAATGAGTTTACATTGTCAAAACAGGTTTATGACAACTATGATTATCAAATAGCAACATCCAATAATAATGTAAACGATTATGAAAGATTGGATTACCGGTTTACGATAATAAAGGACGCCTATCCTACAATTAAAGTGGAGCAAGTGTTGGATTCCTTAAACCCCAATACCTCATATTTTGTCGGGGAATCTTCTGATGATTATAAGTTGACGAGTATTAAGCTGGTATGTTATCCCGAATCAAATGAGGAAAAGAAGCAGATAGTTGATATCGATAGACCTAATTCAAATTTTAGCCAATTTTATTATACATACCCTTCCGGTTTACTACTCGAAGAAGGAATAGCCTACAATTACTATTTCATTTCGAGGGATAATGATGCCATTCACGGGGGTAAATCTGTTCAAAGCCAGGTTTTTAGTAGCCGACTGTTGAATAAAACCGAATTGCTGGACAAAGATTTGAAAACCCAACAGGCGATAATTGGGAATATGGATAAATCATTGGAAAAGTTCAAAGAGCAGCAAAAAGCCCTTGATGAAATAAATAAAGAACAAAAAGAAAAGGAGCAGTTGAATTATAACGACCAAAACCAAATCAAGGAGTTTCTGAATAGACAGCAAGAACAAGAGAGCCTAATGCAAAAATTCAGTAAGCAGTTAAAGGAAAACCTTGACAAGACCAATAAGGATGACGAATTGAACAGGTTATTACAAGAACGCTTGGAACGCCAAGAACTTGAGGCAAGAAAAAATGAGAAATTGTTGGATGAACTCAATAAGATTGCAGATAAGATTGACAAGGAAGAGCTGACCAAACGACTGGAGGAATTGGGCAAGAAGCAACAGAATAGTAAGCGTAATTTGGAACAACTGCTTGAGCTTACCAAAAGATATTATGTAACGGAAAAAGCTTCACAGTTAGCAAATGAATTGAAAAAGCTTTCCGAAGAGCAAAATATATTATCAGAATTAAAACTAGGAGAGGATTTTAGCAACAAGGAACAAGAAAAGTTGAATAAGGATTTCGAGCAATTGGCGAAGGAATTGGATGAACTCCAAAAAGATAATAAAGCCTTAAAAAAACCTATAGCATTAAGTATTAATAAATCAAAGGAAGAATCTATCAAGGAGGATCAAAAGGAGGCGTTGGAAGAAATAAATAAACAGAAGGGAACAGAAGAATCATCTGAGTCCGGGGCGGAGCAGGAAAATGCTGAAAAGGCCAAGCAAAAACAAAAGTCGGCTTCAGAAAAAATAAAGGAGATGAGTGAAGAATTGGATGCTTCGTCGGCTGGATCTTCTGGTGGATCATCTATTGTGGAGGATGCGGAAATGCTTCGTCAGATTTTGGATAATTTAATAACGTTTTCATTCAAACAAGAAAACTTGTTTGAGGCTTTGGAAGAAGCGGACCTTGATATTTCCAACTTTTCGGGCACCGTAAGGAATCAAAATGCTTTACGGAGTCTTTTTGAGCATGTAGACGATAGTCTGTTCGCCTTATCCTTACGCAGAGCGGAGCTTTCAGAATTTGTGAATGAGCAAATAACCGATGTGTATTACAATATAGACAAGTCGCTTGAGAGTATTGCAGACAATCAAGTATACCAAGGGGTATCGTATCAGAAGTATGTACTGAACGCAAGTAATAATCTAGCTGATTTTTTAGCGAATATTTTAGATAATATGCAACAAAGTTTACAATCAGGTTCTGGTTCGGGAAGCAGTAATGATGGGTTTCAGTTGCCTGATATCATTAAGGGACAGGGTGAACTTAAAGAAAAAATGGACGGGATGGGACAATCCGAGGGGAACAAGCCAAAAGATGGGCAAGGTAAAGGTGAGAAAGGGCAGAACGGGGAGGAAAACGGTGCAGAAGAGGGGGCTAGAACTGGCGATGGTAAGGATGGCAAGAATGATAAAGATGGGGGAAAAAATGGCGAGGGAAGCAAGACTGGCAATGAAAGTCAAGCTGCTGGACAAGGCCAACCGAGTGAGACAGAGCTTAAGGAAATCTATGAGATCTACAAGGAGCAACAAATGCTCAGACAACAGTTAGAAAAGCAGCTTTTAGACATGATTAATTCAGACGATCAAAAACTTGGGGAAAAGCTGATCAGACAAATGGAGGATTTCGAGAACGACCTATTGGAAAATGGCATAACCACTAGAACGAAGAACAAGATAAATAATATAGAATACGAACTACTTAAGCTTGAAAATGCAACCTTGAAAAAGGGCAAAAAATCGGAACGGGAAAGTGATACCAACAATAATATCTTTCAGAATCCAATACTTACAAAGCCCAACCTGTTGGACAATTACAGGAATGAAGTAGAAATATTAAATAGACAAGCATTACCTTTGCGCCAAAATTTTCAGAATAAAGTCAAGGAATACTTTAAAAGTGATGATTGAATTTTTTTATGAAGGCGATTTTAGGCTTAAAGGTGCAAAAGATTATGCCCATTGGGTAAGTAGGGTTATAAACTCTGAGGATTTTATGGTCGGTGATATTAATTATATTTTTTGTGACGACCCCTATTTATTGGAACTCAATCAAAGGCACTTGAATCACAGAACCTTGACGGATATAATAACCTTTGATTATTCCCAGGGCAAGATTTTAAGTGCCGATATATTCATTTCAACAGAAAGGGTATTGGAGAATTCCGCTATCTATGGCACGAATTTTCAGGACGAATTATTGCGTGTTATGGCCCACGGGATTCTGCATTTGGCGGGGTATAACGATAAGACAGTTAAGGAAATTGATGTAATGCGTAGCAAGGAAAAGGAAAAAATTAAATTGTTCCACGTGGAACAAATGTAATACTATGTTTGGAGAGGTGTATGATGTAATTGTGGTAGGTGGTGGACATGCGGGAGCTGAAGCCGCGGCCGCCGCGGCCAACATGGGTTCAAAAACCTTATTGGCCACGATGAACTTGCAGACCATAGGACAAATGTCTTGTAATCCTGCGATGGGCGGTATTGCAAAGGGCCAAATTGTTCGGGAGATTGATGCATTGGGGGGTTATAGTGGAATAGTAACCGACAGATCGGCGATACAGTTTAAGATGTTGAATAAATCCAAAGGACCGGCGATGTGGAGTCCGCGTGCACAAAATGATAGAATGCGTTTTGCGGAGGAATGGCGACTGGCTTTAGAGAACACCCCCAATGTAGACTTCTACCAGGAAATGATTAGTGGACTTTTATTGGATGGGTCGAAGGTTGTGGGCGTAAGAACTTCTTTGGGAATAGATGTGAAGGGAAAGGCTGTGGTGCTTACCAATGGTACTTTTCTAAATGGTTTGATCCATATTGGGGAAAAGCAGTTTGGCGGTGGACGTGCTGGGGAAAAAGCGGCTACTGGAATTACGGAGCAGCTGGTCGGCTTGGGATTCGATAGCGGTAGAATGAAAACCGGGACCCCCCCTCGAGTTGATGGCCGTTCTTTGGACTATAAGAGAATGATCGTTCAACCTGGTGATACGATACCTGAGAAATTTTCATACTTGGACACGCCTATCCTTACTGAACAACGAGATTGTTATATGACGCATACGAGTCAAATTGTGCATGACTTGCTACGTGAAGGTTTTCAGCGTTCTCCAATGTTCAATGGTAGGATCAAAAGTATTGGTCCAAGATATTGTCCTTCAATAGAGGATAAGATCAATAGGTTTGCAGATAAAGATAGTCATCAGTTGTTTGTGGAACCTGAAGGATGGAATACTGTGGAGGTTTACGTGAATGGTTTTTCTACTTCATTGCCTGAGGACGTGCAGTTTAGGGCCTTAAGATCTGTCATAGGCTTTGAGAACGTCAAGTTTTTTAGGCCTGGTTATGCAATAGAGTATGATTATTTTCCCCCAACACAGCTTACACATAGTTTAGAGACGAAGATTATCGAGAACTTGTTTTTTGCTGGGCAGATAAATGGCACTACAGGTTATGAGGAAGCCGCTTCCCAAGGTATGAT
>JAHHKH010000417.1 GCA_018679695.1 Maribacter sp. | reverse complement strand
GGCGTTACCAATACCATCGGTAATGGCTCCCTCGGCCATGTTTGTTGCTGCATCAGGATTTACCACCACTCCACAATCAATGGCACAAACTACTTTTTCAACTACGGGTTTACCGTTTTCCATCTTTAAATCCAGTACATGCGCCGCATAGGAGTTATGGCAAAAATAGGCCGATACTCCTCGATGTTTTGTTGCATCATTTTCTTTCCAAGCCGATTTTTCACGAACCAATTCCAGGACTCCGGCGTACCTATCAGCATCATAATCATTCCGTTCGCCTACAGGATTTTCCTTGGCGCGTTTTAGCAGGTCCAAGCGAAATTGAATGGCGTCCTTGCCCATGGTTTCAGCAACTTCATCCAAGAACGCTTGTTCGGCACCGGCCATAAAATTAGATCGTGGAGCTCTAAAGGCACCTATGGAAATGTTGGAATCAATGGTCCACTCTTCTGCCATATAATTATCAATGGCCCCTGCCGGAAAACGATTGGCGAACAATGGACTCTCCGGCACCCCGCCTGCTTTAACATGTAATGCCGTTAAATTTTTGTTTTCATCAAATGCCGCGCGATAGGTTGCGTGATAGGTTGGGCGATAAATACCATTGGTCATATCGTCTTCACGGCTATATACTAACTTGATAGGTGCATTGACTTTTTGTGAAATCAGGGCCGCTTCCACCACAAAGTGAGCATAGGCCTTGCGGCCAAAACCACCGCCCATTCTTGGAAGGTCCATCTCAATATTCTCTTTCGGTATTCCCAGACTACTAGCAATTGTAGGGATGATCAAAGACGGAATCTGTATTGGTGCTGCAATTTTCGCCTTATCGCCTGCTACATGGGCAAAAGCATTCAAGGGCTCCATGTTATTATGAGCAAGAAAAGGCGCCGAGTAACTTCTTTCCAAAATCGTTGTTGCATTTTTGAAGGCTACTTCTGGATTTCCATCTTTTCGGACAACTTTTCCCGGTTTTGCAGCAAGTGCTTCCATTTGTGATTTATGGGTCGTGGTAGATTCCAGTCCTGCGGGTATATTAATCGTTTCTTTTCCACCAAACCCAGCGATTGTTTCCGAATAGGCGGTAATGGGTTGCCATTCAACTTTTAATTTCTTTTTAGCTTGCATCACCTCCCAAGTAGAGTTGCCCACTATCGCAACCAATTCAGGAAAAGCGTTGGTGTCGAAACCGCCTTTTTCATATCCGTCCTTAAAACTCTTGATCGTAACCACATCCTTGATTCCAGGCATAGCTTTGGCCGCTTCACCATCCACTGATTTTAAGGTCAAACCAAAAGCTGGTGGATGTTCGATCATGGCGATCAACATTCCTTCCTCTTGAATATCCATGCCAAATAGAGGCCTACCGGTTACAATGCTTTTTGCATCTACATTTTTTTGCGAACGGCTGATCAGTTTAAAATCCTTTACCTCTTTTAGTTGTACTTCTTCGGGTACGGTAAGTGTTGCTGCAACTGAAGCCATTTCTCCGTAACCGGCCGATTTTTTAGTGGCTGCATGTTGTAATACTCCTGCTTCTGCGGTAATCTCTTCCTTGGGTACCTGCCAGGTTTCTGCCGCCGCCGCTATCAACATCTGCCTTGCGGTTGCTCCGGCCATTCTAAGCGGCTCCCATCGGGCACTTATTCCCCTACTGCCCCCCGTAAATTGAAATCCATATTTGTCCGCATGATAGGGCGCCTGTTCAACCAGTACATTTTTCCAATCTACATCTAACTCTTCTGCTACCAACATGGGCATAGATGTCCTGATATTCTGACCGAATTCCGGATTGGGCGTATAAATGGTTACAACCCCGTTATCACCTATTTTCAGATACGAATTCATTTCGAACCATTCTTTGGGCATTTCCCTGACGGCCATTTCTTTTGCCTGCTCAGGTTTGCAGGAGTTTAAAATACTAAAGCCAAGTACCAAACCGCCACTTGCCAAACTTGTATTCTTGATAAAGGCCCTACGTCCCATATGCGTCTTTAGCTTTGTCATCTCCTAAATTTTTTAATTAAACGTTTTCCGAACTAGCGGCTGTTTTTATTGCTTTTTTGATTCGCGTATACGTTCCACACCTACAGATATTCCCGTTCATAGCGCTTTCAATTTCTTCGTCCGACGGATTGGGATTCCTTTTCAACAAGGCCGAGGCCGACATTATCTGCCCTGCCTGGCAATATCCGCATTGGGGTACATCGATTTCAAGCCAAGCATTTTGTACAGGATGATCACCATGTTCCGACAGTCCTTCAATGGTCGTGATTTTTTGCTCCCCAACAGCCGAAACAGGTAATTGGCAAGAACGTACCGCATTGTCACCTAAATGCACCGTACAGGCACCACATTGAGCGATACCGCAACCATATTTAGTACCTACCAATTTAATATGGTCTCTTAGTACCCATAGCATTGGAGTATTTGAATCAACATCTACACTGTGTTCCGATCCGTTAATATTTAAGTTGAATATTGCCATTTTTAAAAAATTTACTTAAAAATAAAGATTATATATTGGGTGTTGCCTACGAAATTCAAACAGTTTTAACCTACTTTGTCAAAATCCTAATTGTTTTTAGTTTTTGATAGTCAGGGGTTTAATCTTTTCAAGCCATTCCACAAGTAATTCTTTCACTTCTACTTTACGGTTCCCTTTTATGGCCAAGTAAATTCCATCTCTCTCAATACCCCCGGTTACCGCAAACCCTTCTAAAATGTTGCAATCGGAGCAAAGGCTTTCCACCGTTCGAAAGGTACTGCCAATACCGTACCCAGCATTGGTGTTGAAAGGAATAACCGTTTTCTCCTTAAGGTCGTGCCGGGTCAAAAAGCTTTTAATTGGCGGAGGCAGTTGCATTCCCCATGTGGGGAAGCCTAAAAAAACGGTATCATACTTGTCCATATTTATCTGTGTTTTTAGGGGCGGAAGAAACCCGGTACGATTTTCTTCTGCCACTTGTTCCACAATCGACTTGTAGTTTTGCGGATAAGGATTTTTTAATTCCAGTGCCACCAGATCACCGCCCACATTTTCATGGATCATTTCGGCCACAACCTTAGTGTTATTCGTCCTTGATAAATATACAATCAGTATGTTGTCCGCTTCGTTCACGGTCCCTTGGGCACTGCACCATCCGGGTACCAAGAAAATAAGGAATAGTAAACGAGATATTATCATTTTTTAATCTTTAATTTCCTGTAATCCGTTGGCGTATGTCCCGTATGTTTTTTGAAAAAGGCGCTAAAATGATTTACTTCCCTAAATCCTAAGACTATGGCTATGGTAGAAATTGACCAGTCAGTTCTTTTGAGCAATCCCCTTGCTTCCTTAATAAAACGTTCATTAATATTTTGGGTAGTCGTTTTACCCGTATATAAT
>JAHHKH010000408.1 GCA_018679695.1 Maribacter sp. | reverse complement strand
TCGTTTACCCCGACATTATTGATTACGGCATCGATTCTCCCATATTTTTCCCCGATGGTTACAACCGCTTTTTTTAATTGTTCTGGATCGGTGACATCAGTTTTACAAAATACAGCATCAATACCCTTCTTTTTTATTTTTTCTATGTAGTCAAATCCCCTGTCGTTTCTATCAATCACTGCAGGAATGGCACCTTCATTTGCCAAATTTTGGAGAATGGTCTCACCAATACTTCCTTGCTTGCCAGCTGCGCCCGTTATTACTACTACCTTGTCTTTTAAACCTAAATCCATTAATTTCTCATTTTAGATTATAAAATTCTATTGCGTTCATTCCCATTATTTTGGATTGTTCACTGAGGCTGAGACTTGAAATAAAATTGGTTACCAATTGTTTCACTTCGCCATATTCACTGGCAACAAGACAAACAGGCCAGTCAGAGCCAAACATAATTCTGTTGGGACCAAAAGCTTCGAGCACCAAATTCATATAAGGGTATATTTGTTCGGGCGTCCAATCATTAAAGTCGGCCTCAGTAACCATTCCAGATAATTTACAATATACGTTATCCTGTTTGGCAATTTCTCTCATGAGAACAGACCAGCCGTCGAAATAACCATCTTTGATATACGGTTTGGCGATATGGTCTATGACGAATTTTTGATACGGAAATCTTTTGACAAACTCCAGGGTTGCACCCAGCTGATGTGGGAAAATCAAGATGTCGTAAACAAAATCGTAGGTTTCCAAAAACGAAATACCTCTTAGGAAATCGTCTCTCAATAAAAAATTGTGATCCGATTCACCTTGAACAAGATGTCTGAATCCTTTGATTTTCCCATGTGCGCTATATTCATTAAGAACTTCATCTGCATTTTTAGCCCTTAAATCAACCCAACCTACGACACCTTTGATAAAATCGTAGGTGGCCGATAACCCTAAAAGAAAATTGGTTTCCTCCAAGGTTTGGTCGGCTTGAATAGCTACACAACCATCAATACCATTTTCGTCATACACTTTTTTTAGGTCTGAAGGCAAAAAATCCCTTCGAATCACCGACATGGAATCGTCTAGCCATGTATGTTTGGATGGCTTGTATTTCCAAAAATGTTGATGTGCATCTATGGTCATTATTCCTATTGTGAAATTTCCACTTTTAGTACTGTTGCCATATGGTCAATGATAGTAGAAGGCCCCTTGATTGAAAGCCCTTTTTCTTCGTCATATGACCATTCTATTTTGTCTTCACTGCCTAAGAAAGACACATTCTCTATACTAGGCGCATCATGAATTTTATCCTTTGCAAATGCCTCCAATAGTAATTCCTTACCTGGTTCAACAGCTCCCAATACAATACCATAGATATTATAATCCTTGGTGGTGTAGCGAATATCCTTATTGGAATATTTTAGTTTCATAAAGGCCTTGTGGTTTTTAAAATGACCTTCGGGCTCTTTGGTTGGTCCCTCGCCAAAGGTATACCATGCCTCAGTACCATAGATTGCCTCTCCGTATTTTTTAAGCCAGGCGCCCATTTGCAAGATGCCATCTTTTTGATTGTCAGGAATCGTTCCATTGGCTTTTGGTGAAACATTCAGAAGAAGTACGCCGTTTTTGCTAACAATGTCAATAAGCATATGCAATACATCCGCTGCTGCTTTAACCCCTAAATCCTTGGTATAGCACCAGCTACCATCACTAATGGTGGCATCGGTCATCCAAGTTTTAGTCCCTATATTGTTCTTACGGGCCTGCTCCAGATCCTCAACACTCATATTTAGAGGTAGGTCATGCTGTTTCCTTACGATAACCGCTTCTTGGTTTGTTCTTGCCGCTTCATTGAGATAGTAAGCCGCAAATTCCTTTCTGTATTCGGCCGGAATATCACCAAGCACATAATCGAACCATATGATATCTGGGTGGTATTTGTCTATAACTTCTTTCAGCTTTCCAAACCAAACCTCTTTATACCATTTTTCAGGTTCCATGTTGCCATACATTAATTGTAGGTCTGGATCACTTGAAGTTGGAGGCATTCCTTCAAAATTGGGGTAATGACTTTTAGGGTTCTCCTTGCCCAACTCCTTGCTACGTTGTAGGTTTTTTGCATGGTGAAAGGCTGTAATGAATTTCATCCCCTTTCCTTTTATCGCCTTTTCGAGTTCACCGGTAATATCGCGTTTTGGCCCAGTATCCATAGTATTCCAGGGGGTGATTTCACTATCCCACATGGCATAACCATCATGGTGTTCGGCAACTGG
>JAHHKH010000406.1 GCA_018679695.1 Maribacter sp. | reverse complement strand
GGTTATACTAGTGGCGATACTGCTTCGATATCCCCCTAAAAATTGATACAGAGGCACATCACATTTTTTGGAAACCAAATCCAAAAGTGCCAAATCGACCATCGCCAATGCCGAAGACCTAGCTATGTGCATACCTCTTAATTCATCAATGATACGAGCGTAGCGAAAAGGATTTTTATTTTTTAAATAGGGAATAATAGTGCTTTTGATTGCCTCCTCTACTTCTGCCGAAGTTTCTTGGGTCACTTCTTTATCAGGTGCTGCGCAACCATAGCCCACAAGTTTTGAATCCGTTTCAATTTTTAGAATAAAATTTGTAGCCTCAGAAATGGATTCATAGGCTATTGTATAGGGTTCGGAAAGTTTTAAGTCTAACCGTTCATACGAGATTCGGGTTATTTTCATTACTGTTTTTTAGCCTTTATTTTATCTTTCAAAAGTGAAATCAATTTATCGGCTCCGTGCGCTAACACATCAAATGAAGGCAAACCAGTTTCCTTGGTAATCGCTTCACAAGCTGGTAGTATTTCTTCCGGAACCATCAATTCATGGTTCACGGTTACGGCTATCACTTGCTTTCCAGAAATGACTTGAATAGCATTGATCTGCTCTTTTAGCGAATGCATTTTATACCCCGGGAAACCATCATATTCCAGACGTTTGGGGGCGTGTTGCAGTACCACATAATCAGGTCGGCCTGCAGCGAGTATTTCAAAGCCCCCAGGGTATGCAGGATTCATGAGACTCCCTTGCCCTTCAATCACGATAACATCAGGATCTTCATTTTTATAAGCACTTATCACGGCATGTTCTATTTCGCCCGATACAAAGTCATTGATGCAGCTATCCATTACCATACTGTATTTAGCCCCCTGCAGCCAAGCCGTTTGACCAGTTCCTATCATTTCTGCTTTTAAGCCTGCATTCCTAAAACCATGTACTAATATCCATGCGGTCGTTCGCTTTCCCAACGCCGAATCGGTGCCCAAAATGGCCAATTTTAGACAATCTACTTTTTCGATTTCCCCTGTAAAAAAATGGAGCTTATCCCTATCGGGTGTTTTACGTATATCCCGTACTTTAACGCGGCAATCGTCCGCTAACCCCATGAGGGGCCGATCGTTGGTCAAAAAATCATGTAGGCCGCTATCGATGTTCCAACCCATTTCAATCGCTTGTTTTATTGAAGTTTTCGCTGCGGCAGGCAATCTTCCACCATCAGGAGCTAGACCAATCACGAAGTATTCGGGTAGTTTTCCTGTATCCGTTAGTTTTTTGGTGGCCGCAGCGATACTTTTGAATATTGGGATGCCATTTGCCTTTTGGTCTAGTACCTGCCCTGCATCTTTCCCAGCATACTTACTGTCGATAACCCCAACAACTTCATATCGTTCCGTAAACCTTACCAAGCCATGGGCAGTTTTACCATTCGGGGTGTTGAACGCTCCTTCGCAGTATACCAATGCCTTTCCATCAATTACTTTTTTCATTTTTCAATTTATTGTTTCGCCGTGAGTACCGCCACAAAACGGTCTGGCTCAAAATTTATTTTTTCGTGCAAATCTAAAAGGCCTATCAACCCCGCAGTGGAAGCTGGCAGTATACGAAAGCCCTCTTTTTTCAATAAAATAGAACTCATTTCCCTCATTTTTTTATCACTTACATTGTAGGCTTGCCCCTTGGATTTCTGAATCGCATACAAAGCTTCTTCCCCGTCAAAACTATGCCAATTAATCAAAGGTTCATTGTATTTAGTCTCTTTTATAACTTCAGGATTTAAATCCTTACAATAATCCAACCCTTGAATAAAAGATTGTACTATGGGATTTTTTCTGGTCGAGGAAGCGGCTACCATTTTTGGTATTCTCGATGTCTTCCCCTTTTTATATAGACTTGCAAAGCCTCTATAGATTCCTGCAAACAAAGTACCGTTAGAAACAGGTGCGGCACAGTATTTAGGAGCATCTCCCAAATCCTCATAAATTTCATAGGCAATTTGCGCATAAGCAGAAATTTGCAGTGGTGTATTGGCCCCACCAGGGTTGGCATCGTACCAACCATGCTGTTGAGCCAATTCACTGCTTCGCTTCACTACTTCTTCATAGCTTCCAGGAAGTCTGATGATTTTCGCCCCCAGTACTTCCATTTCAAAAACTCGCTCTGTGTGATAGGTCTCCGGAATGTAAATTTTACATTGAATGCCGCCCAAACCAGCAGCTAACGCCATAGCAACACCATAATTACCACATGTAGCTAGAGAAACTACTTCATACTCCCGTCTAAGGGCATCATATATTTGCGCAAATGCGATACGGTCTTTCTGGGTGCCCGTAGGGTTATCGCCTTCATATTTGATGAAAAGTTGCCGAAGATTGAATTCACGTTCAAGGGTTTTCGCTCTAGAAAGGCCTGTATCCCCAACTTCAAGGCTAATGATATCTTCGAAACCCTCTATTCTATCGACCAAAGATTTGCTTTTATCCTTGACGAAAGTCGCCAGTCTATTGCTTTCCAATGATACCTTGTTATCGGCATTTTTTACGCCGTCCCTTAAATTCATTATATTGGTTTTTCCGGTGAATATACATCAAAATTGACCTCGGAAGTGCTGACTGAGCTAACTTTCAGTAATCTACAAATGTACCTTTTGGGTTTTGTAAAAACTGCTACCTAAGTAGCAGTTTGAGCTTTCGCAAACGACTATATTTATGAATAGTAAGAAGGAATATTTTTAAGATGACCAAATACCGTCCTCTTACACCCATATTAACTTAATAAAGGATGAAAAAATGAAAACTCTCTTTGTATTTTTAATTGCAATCACTTCAATGGCAACAACAGCAGTCGCACAAGAAACAGTTAAAGCCACTTTTAACGAACATTTGGATGGTATTTATTATTTCACGGATAAAGATGGGTATACTATGGAATTTGCCCAAACAGAAAAGGATGTATTGGCACAATTTGATCTATTGGGCGAAGCATACAAGGGCAAGGTTTTTATGATTACCTATACCACTGATACAGAAGAAGACGAAGAAGGGGATGAGATTAGCATCAACATTATCGTGGGCATGAAACTTGCCGAATAATAGAAAAGTAAGTCACGTTTTGGCGGAAATTGATTCGTTAGGGTCGAAAAAATTAACGGATTTTTTCGACCCAAGCTTTTCCCTAAGGCATTCTTGTGCGATTTTCGAGAATAGGCACTTCGCTAATATTAACAGTAATACAAACGTTTTATAAAGTACATTTGAATTGCTTTAACCCTTGCATATCAATGAAAATAAAATCAATTTTTTTTCTCTTTTTCATGATTGGCTTTTGCATGTTTGCGCAAAACGATTAGCCCATTCAAATGGATGATGCTAAAATCATACCCTTGCGCAGCGTTGTCGACTCCTTACTCCAAGAAGATTTGGAAAGTGAGCTAAGGTCGAATTACCAATGGAGGTATTTGATCGATCAAAAGAAAATGGCCGTAGGTATAGTTGACTTAAGCAATCCCGCTAATGGGCGATTTGCCCGTATCAACGGCAGCTACATGATGTATGCTGCCAGTTTGCCCAAAATAGCCACCTTATTGGCGGCCATGGATGCTATTGAGGAAGGCGAGCTCATAGAAACTCCCGAGGTTAAAAAAGATATGCGGTTGATGATCAGCAAATCGAATAACCAAGCCTCTACCAGAATGATTGACCGGGTAGGCTATGAAAAACTCGAGGCGGTCATGACAGATCCCAAATACAACCATTTTTATTAATGGCTGATATTTTAAAAATCATAAGGCAAAGTAGCATAGGAAATTTAAAGGAACAGCTACTTGGGTAGCTATCCAAACATGCTAAATTTGATATTTTTACATTTTTGGGTGTTTTAATTTCAAATGGTCAGGTTACCTATTGGTATTTGTATTAATGCTCATTAAATGGAACAGTTTGTTGTTTTTTGAAATATCGTAATCCTATGAAAAAAATAGCTGTTAATTTTGAGTATATTACAACTGAGGATGTTCAGGCAATTGCCTAACAATATCCGCAGGGATTTATAGAAAGCGATATTGTGAGTTTCAGTAACTTTAATAACGCATTGGAGGACTGTGTAAACTTATTACTCAATGAAACGGTTTATCTTATAAAAAAATCTGTTATAGAAGATTGGTCCATATAAGTATGAAGAAGATATTTGAGAACATTCGGAAATGAGGAGGTGCAGGAAGATGTTGACCTATAATTTTCTTAGACAATCAATACCTTTTTCCAAACAATTCATCTGCATTCCTTTTCTTTAATTCCTAATTTTATTAATACAGATTTGCACGCAAATTGATTTAAACCATTAAAATATAATCCTAGGACAATTTTTTATTTCATGATTTCGTTTAGCGCAAATTTTGACCCGACAATTGGACTTATCTCAATCTTGGCCATAGTCATTATGGCAGTTGGCTTACTTCTTAAGAAATTAAAGCAACCCTATATTATTGGTTATATTTTAATTGGTGCCATTCTAGGAAAATATGGATTGGGATATATAGCCGATACGATTATAATTGACCGTTTGGGCGAAATAGGAATCATTCTGCTTTTGTTCTTCGTAGGCATGGAGATTAGCTTGCCGGAAATAATAAAGCAGTGGAAGGTTGCCGCCATTGGCACATTTTTACAGGTTGCTACAAGTGTTTTGATACTTCTGGGGATTGGCTATTTTTTTAATTGGAGTATTGAACGTTCCATCATAATCGGATTTGTAATAGCTCTAAGTAGTTCTGCAGTTATCATCAAAATACTTTCAGATAATAACTTGATAAATTCACGTATCGGAAAGAATGTATTGAGCATACTATTGATGCAAGATATTATCATTGTGCCGCTCTTAATCATAACCTCAGCAATTGCGGGTAAAGAAGAATCAACGGAAAATATTATTACCATGGTTGTCGGAGGTCTGATTATCGTAAGCGTGCTCATTTATATTTATTCAAAAAAGACCATTCAACTACCTTTTTCAAAAACCATTGAAAACGACCATGAACTTCAGGTTTTTCTGGCTATTTTATTTTGCTTTGGTGGAGCATTGGTGTCCTCAGTATTCGGCCTATCCGCTGCATTGGGAGCTTTCGTGGGCGGAATGGTAATGCATGCCTCACAGGCGGCCCATTGGATTCATGACACCCTAGATTCATTCAGGGTCCTTTTCGTGGCTATCTTTTTTATCAGTATCGGATTACAGTTGGATTTTAATTTCATCTACGAACATGTATATGCGTTAAGCGCAGTTATTCTTAGCGTGTACATCACCAATCACTTAATCAATACTATCATTCTTCGGTTATTTTCATGCCCTTGGAAAGAGGCTTTTTTAGGTGGTGCGCTTCTTGCCCAGATTGGCGAATTGAGTTTTTTGATAAGTGCATCTGCATATAGTTTGCATATTATAGAAAGTTATGGTTACAAGTTTACCATTAGTTTGATTTCGCTTACCCTAATTATCAGTCCCTTTTGGATAACCTTGACAGAGCGATTGATAGCATTAAAAAGAATTAAAAAAAATTGAACGATCAGAATACAAAATACTCTTAATTCTTCTATCTAGCTAAATCAGTATTGTGCCTTAGATGTTTTTCAGTATTGATTTTTCATAATTACCAGCTCATTAGCCTTTGAATCGGCTTCAAAACGCCCTAACTAATTTTGAAGTTTAAAAAATAAGTAAGTGATTAACGCACAAGAATAATTATTTGTTACTAATTACATTAAATTGTCTTAAATTCAATTATGGATAAAACGCTTGCTTCAACAGAATCTAAATTTGGTACCC
>JAHHKH010000397.1 GCA_018679695.1 Maribacter sp. | reverse complement strand
AAAGAGAAATTCCAAATATAAAATAATGTGAATCCCTTTCTATATCTACTTATCGGAATATTAGGTCTTTGGGCGGGTACCGAGTTTACCGTCAGAAACGCGGTAAAAATTGCCCGGTATTTCAATCTTTCGGAATTGTTCATTGGGCTTACCATTTTAGCCTTTGGTACTGATCTACCAGAATTGGTCGTGGCCATTGATGGCGCTTTGCAGAACTTGGCAGGTAATGATGCATCGGGTGTGGTCATCGGTAATGCGATTGGTAGTTCCATCGCCCAGATAAGTGTTGTTATCGGTAGCATCGCTTTGTTCTATTATATTACCGCCGGAGAGATCAAGACGCGACAAATTGCGACCGAATTGGCTGGGTCTGTCATTTTATTGGCACTCGTAGCTTTTGATAATGTAATAACCTGGAATGACGGTGCTTTACTGCTCATCGCTTTTTTAATGTACATCATTACTTTATACCGTCGAGAAAAAAAGACCAGAACTGAGGATGCCTCCAAGGAAAACATCAAAGGTATTGTGCTGCCCATCATTTTCCTTTTAAGCAGTTTAGGTGTGGTAATCATTTGTTCGCATATTACCGTGGAAAACGCCCTTATCCTGGTTGACAAATGGGATATTCGCCAATCATTTATAGGTGCCATTATTATTGGGTTGGGAACAAGTCTACCTGAACTTGCCATTTCATTGAAGGCACTCTCCGAAGGGAAAGCCAGTCTTTCGGTGGGTAATATCGTGGGAAGTAATATTTTTGACCTTTTGGTTCCCTTGGGTATTGGCTCGCTTATCTCCAGGATAGAAGTCGGCAATGTGGTTTTATGGTTCGATTTGCCCGTACTTTTGGTAATAAGTATCATTTTCATTTGGTTTTTAAACCGAAGGAGAGGCCTGCAAAAAAAGGAAGGGTTGGTCCTGGTAGTGCTATATCTTGCCTATAGCTTTACAAAATATATGATCAGTTAAGCTAAGAATTGAACCAATACCAAAATTGGTACAATCTTATGGAGGTTAATGTCCTAAGCAAATAAGGCCCTGTTTGGTATCATAGTATGCCGTGTTAGGTCAATTAACGAAACTATTAATAGAGACCATAAATTTGTACTGCAGTAACATTCTATAGGAGGATTTTTATTTCAGTGCTTTAAAATGGCCGTTTTACGGGAATCCAAAAATGGTGCCTTTTACCCATAAAAGTTTGAAATGATCATGAACTATATATTTCAATATTCGCCAATAATTACATTTGCTTGTCAGCCTTCATTATGACCAACCAACGAGGCAATGATAAAATTCTTTAGGAGAATAAGGGAGCAATTGCTAGTTGCACATAAATTCAGCAATTACCTTCTTCATGTGATAGTGGCATTCGTGCGATAGCTACTGCACAGATGCCATACCAGTCAATGGTGCAGGTGGCGTTCCCACATTGCCCAACTCTTTTAACCTTCGAAAGTGAGAGGCGAGTGCACTAAAAACATTGGGCTTCAGGTTATAGGTGAACCCATATTCTTCAGCAGTTGTTTTAATAATACCGGCAATCGCAGGATAATGCACATGACATATATTTTGAAAAATATGATGCTCAATCTGAAAATCCAGTCCGCCAATATACCAGCTGAATAGACCATTCTTTCTTCCAAAATCTGATGTGGTATTGAGTTGGTGTACCAGCCAATCGTGTTTAATTTGTCGGTCTTTATCAACAAAAAGCTGATCCGTACCCTCTACTACATGTGCCATTTGAAATACCGTGCTCATGATCATCCCTGCGGTTACATGTAAGGCAATAAAGCCAATTAATATTTGCCAGAAAGCGAAATCCGTAAAATATAAGGGCAGGCCAATAATAGCTGCAAAGTAGATGACCTTAATGGCAATAAGTTTTACCAGTTGCCATGTTGGATTAACGTTTTGCTCCTTAGTGATGCCTTTTTTGTTATACTCCAGCAATACTCCAATTTCACCAAACAATCTCGCAAATGTCATGAGGCCATATAGTGGGAAGGCATAGAAATGCTGATAACAATGATACTTTTTAAGTGGCCCATATTGGCACAAACGGATTATCTTTAAGTTAGAAATATCAGGGTCATAATTGTAAATATTGGTAAACGTATGATGCTTAATGTTATGCTGTATTTTCCAATTAAAGATATTGCTTCCTAAAAGGAACATGGTAGACGAAGCTAGATCATTTACCCATTTTTTTGACGAATAGGCATGGTGTACCCCGTCATGCATGATCGACATCCCCACGCCGGCTTCCCCTATACCCATAATAACAGCTAAAACCAGCCCCGTCCAGGGCGATACGGACATGGTGAGCAATATGATAAAAGGCACTAAATAAACACCTAAAATAACGGCCGACTTCAGGTACATATTGAAGTTACCATAAATAGAAATATTGTTATCCTTGAAATAGGCCCGTACCCGTTTTCTGACTTCATTGGCAAACTCTCGTTCTTTACTGTTTTGCCTTACGAATTTAAGGGTTTCCATAATATTGATCTAAATTAAAATTACATTCGAAATTTATTTAATACCTACTGTTCGAGGCAATGATTTTGGTCAGTTTTGTATCTGTTAATCCAAAAAATGGAATTGGAACGGCACAGTTTACCAATGAACACCTGCTTATTAGGGGGTAAACCATATTTTGTACCTTCATTTTCAAGTGTGGAAAATAGACGGCCTTCACACAAAAATTTAATTATAAAGATGGACTTATTTCAAGTTCATTGACGGCCCCATAAAACCAAGGTTTTATGGGACTTTCTTATTTTGATTGTTCATTTCCAATAATCGGCCGTTTTATTCGACAATTATTTGAACATTTCTCCTCTTAATTCAATTTGTTGAAGTTGAAAGTTTACAAAACTCCTATCGTATAGTGACTTGAAATGCCTAAGTAAAGATGTAGGTGAATATCTATTCGATTTCAAAGGTGACCCTGGAAAGATTAATACCCTTAAAAATTTAAATAAAAGTGTCTTATAGCTCTTTATAGGGTAAAATCCTTTCTGTTTTAGGGAATATTTACTTCGCGGAATAGGTATTTGCAAAGAAAAAGTTATAAAACATCATTATTTAATAGTCGGGTATATTATATTTGTAGCTATTATTTAGGGGAAACCATTTGGCAACGCAAATAGCTTAACTAGCACAATATTGATTTCAACAGGAAATGGCCAATAAAATTAATTTTCATTACAAAAATCCCGAGGAAGATTCAGGGTATTTACTTTGGCAAACGACCATGCTATGGCAAAGACAAATGAACCGAGCATTGGACGAAATTCATCTGACCCATACACAATTCGTTATTATGATAGCATTGGGCTGGCTTTTAAAGAGTTCAAAAAGTGTAACCCAAAAAGAAATTGCCGTTCAAAGTAGTACTGACAGCATGATGGTTTCAAAAATACTTCGGACACTACAAAAAAATGAATTGGTAGAACGTAAGGAGCACGAAACTGACACAAGGGCAAAATGCGTTTCTTTGACCAAGAAAGGAATTTATAAGCTTCAGCAGGCTATTGAAATAATCAACAGGGTGAACGATTCATATTTTGGCAAATTGTCAAATGAATCAAAATTCAGGGACGAATTAAAAAAAATGATTAAATAAGAAAATGTTGAGCACAAATAAGAAAAGCAAAAAAATAGTATCTAAATAAATCCAAAACCCATGCAATTCAAAAAATCATATTACCAACTACCCGTTATCATCATTTCATTACTCTTAAGTAGTTGTGGTGAAAAATTTACATCAGTAGAAAAAGACGGTTTCGTAGAAGTTTCAAATAATGACGGAAGTACTTTGGGGTATAACCCTGAATCTGGTGTCAAAATATTGACAGTAGATAGATATGCCTTTAAAGATTTAAATAAAAACGGAACATTGGATGCCTACGAGGATTGGCGTTTGCCGGTAAATCAACGTGCGACAAATTTGGCGCAGCAAATGAGCCTTGAAGATATCGCAGGACTTATGTTGTACAGTTCGCATCAATCCCTGCCAGGAGCTACTCGTGGTTGGGGCGCATCAAGTTATGGTGGAAAACCCTTTGCGGAAAGTGGTGCTAAAACAAGTGATCTATCCGATGAGCAAAAGAAATTTTTAACCGATGACCACTTACGTCATGTGTTGATTACCTCAGTTGAGAGTCCCGCTGTTGCTGCCCAATGGAACAATAATGCCCAGGCTTTTGCAGAAGGTCTGTATTTGGGTATACCTGTGAATACAAGTTCAGACCCGCGTCATGGTAGCGATTCATATGCAGAATTTAACGCAGGTGCCGGTGGAGAAATTTCAATGTGGCCAGGAACTTTAGGCATTGCAGCTTCCTTTGATCCTTCATTGATGAAACAATTTGGCGAAATCGCATCCAAAGAATATCGTGCTTTGGGGATTACCACAGCCTTATCTCCACAAATAGATTTGGCTACGGAACCACGTTGGAGCCGTTTTGACGGTACCATGGGAGAAGACCCGGACCTGGTTGCAGATTTAGCTAAAGCCTATGTAGATGGTTTTCAATCGACAAATGGTGGTGATTGGGGAATGGAGAGTGTCAATGCGATGGTTAAACATTGGCCTGGTGGTGGTCCTGAAGAAGGCGGTCGTGATGGTCATTTTGGTTATGGTGCTTATGCTGTTTATCCTGGTAAGAATATCAAAGACCATATGAAACCTTTTATAGAGGGTGCCTTTAAATTGGACGGACCTACAAAAATGGCTTCAGCCGTTATGCCTTATTATACGATTTCTACAGGAGAAGGAGAAAAAGTGGCTAACGGGTACAACAAGTATTTGATAACCGATCTCTTGAGAGGTAAATACGGTTATGAAGGTGTCTTATGCACAGATTGGGGTATTACAAGAGATATGACCTCAGTATCCAGATTTGAAGGCAAACCCTTTGGTGTAGAAGGTTTATCCGTGGCAGAACGTCATTACAAGGCTATTGATGCAGGAATGGACCAATTTGGGGGTAACAATGATATGGCTCCGGTTTTGGAGGCCTATAAATTAGGCGTTGCCGAAATAGGCGAAGAAGCCATGCGTGCCCGTTTTGAAGAATCTGCGGTTAGGTTGTTGACCAATATCTTTAGGGTGGGTCTTTTTGAGAACCCTTATCTGAATGTTGAGGAAACAAAAAGCATCGTAGGAAATAGTGATTTCATGAAAGCTGGGTTCGATGCGCAATTGAAGTCCATTGTAATGCTAAAGAACAGCAACAAGAGCCTTCCAATGAAAACGAAACAAAAGGTATACGTACCTCAACGCTACATTGCGCCAACGACCAACTGGTGGGGCATTACTACAAAACCAAAAACGGTGGATGTTTTTAATATCGAAGTGGTGGCCAAGTATTTTACTATTGTGGATACTCCAGAAGAAGCAGATTTTGCCTTGGTGGGTATAGAGAGTCCAAATGGAGGTGTTGGTTATGACGAATCCGATTTGGAAAAAGGAGGTAACGGTTATATGCCAATCAATCTGCAATACGGATCATAT
>JAHHKH010000386.1 GCA_018679695.1 Maribacter sp. | reverse complement strand
GGGTACCTTGGTCATCCCTGGTAAATATACGGTGGACCTGCAATTGTATAAAGATGGCAACCTATCCAGCTTGGTAGATCCCGTGGTTTTCAATGTGGTGGCCTTGAAGAATACCACGATGCCCGCCGAAGACAGGGTGGCCAAAGTCGCCTTTCAAAGAAATGTTGCCCAGTTGCAAACCGATTTACAGGTATGTCAGAACATTATCAGTGAAACCAAAAATAAGCTAAAGTATATGAAAGTTGCCATTGAGCGTTCGGAACAACCTTATGGCGCATTTTATAAATCACTAATTGATATCGAAAACAAGCTAAAGGTCATCGATATAGATTTATACGGTGATCCGGTCAAATATGATCTGGATATGGGACAACCCCAGACACCGGCCAATAGGATCGGCATTATGGTTTATGAGCAAAAATATTCCACCTCTACCCCTACAAAAACGCATCAGGACAATTATGCGATTGCTAGGGCCGAAATAGATACGATTAAGAATAAGGTGGAGACTATTTTCAATAACGATATAAAACAACTTGAAGAGCGTTTAATAAAATCAGGAGTTGCCTATACGCCCGGAAGGGGACATGAAAATAAGGATTAATAGGTCAATCGCTAAATCGGGTTAAATCAAAATAATTCGTTGACTGGCTTTTTAAGCTAATGGGTGTGCTTCCCATTGACCAAATTTTCCTGAAATTAGCCTGTTACTCAAATACTATAGAATTAACAGAATATACCTATGAAAAGTAGCGACAAATCGTTAACTTAAAGGCATGAAACGATTATATCTGCCATTGCTTGCAATAACACTGACACTTGGACTACATTGGAGTTGTGGTACAACAAAAAATGCAGAGGCCATAGCATTGAAAAGTAGTCAGTTTGAAACATTAAAAGAACTGGTGGCTGGTAAATCATTTGAAATTTCTGTAGAAACCGCCTATCCCATGAATACTTATGCTGTAATGCAGGTAACCAGCGCTTTATTGCGGAACACCGGGAATGCTCCTGGACGTATAAATGTGATGGGAAACGGGGACTTTATTAAAATAAATGGCGATACGGTTCAGGGCGAATTGTCCTATTTCGGTGAGGTACGAAATGTCGGCGTGTATACCCCAAGTGAAAGTGGAATTAAATTTGACGGGGAACCCAATTCGTATGAAGTTACCGAAAATGAAAAAAAGCAGTCCATTCGAGTGGAATTTGATATCAAATCGAAATTAGAGCTATATACGGTAGTCATGGAGCTATACCCCAATAACAAAGCTACCGTATTTATAAACAGTATGAACCGCACTTCGATACGATATGACGGAACTGTTAAGGAACTTGAGGAAAGTGACACTTAAGTCAATTCATTCCTTATAAATGTACAATCCGGGAACATGGATTTTTATAACGACACACTGTCATTGGCAGATGAAGCCTTAGAGCTACCTAAGGGAAATCAATTTGTTTTAGCAGAAATAAATGGTTTTAAGGTCGTCATGATTTTGGAGACCAGTAGTTATTTGCATCGGTTGGAAGCGAACCAGTTTAGCATCTTTACGCAAAAATTCCATAAAAGCATTTCAAAAACATTGAAGCACTTTGAGGGCGAGGTACTTAAAGAAGATGACCATACGTATTTGGTGGTTTTCACTTCGGCCACGAATGCTGTGCTATGTGCCTTGAAAATTCATGCGAATTTCAAGTACATTACACCAAAATTCGACAAGGATGGAAGGAGGTTAAAAATAGGCATAAGTTCCTTTCCTGGTGACAAGACAAAAAGCAATCCTATTTTTAAGGCGATAGCTTCAGCCTCACGCATCAGTTCTTTCGTTAAAGATGAATTGGTGGTTTCACCTGGAATAAAGGTCCTTTATGAAAAGGAGAACAGAAATGCCCGGATAGATCGCGAACTTGTGCGGGTATTAAAACCAAGAGAAGAGACCTTTTTAAACCGTTTGGTAACTTGCTGTGCTAAAATGTACTCAAACCCTGATTTCAATGTGACAGCTTTAGGTACACAAATGCAATTGGGTCAGTCACAGCTGTATCGCAAAGTGATGCGATTAACCGGAAAAGCACCCAGTAATTTCATAAGGGAATATAAATTACGAAGGGCGATAGGCCGTTTGCACGAACATAAGCATGGTACAATCTCCCAAGTTGCTCGTGAGTCTGGTTTTAGGAATCCGACCTATTTCAGCAAATGTTTCAATGACCGATTTGGAATTCTACCCTCAAAATACATCCAGCAGCATTCCTTTTAATAGGTGAAACTAATTGAAAACACACCGGGCTGTGTTTGGCATATTTCCTTGATGATAACACTGGCAATCTCCTAACTTAAAGCGGATAAGGCTTCCAAGTGTTTGCGTTAAGGTAGCATTAGCCGGAATAGATCAGCTTTTGGATTTGCTGTGTTCGGCACAATTATCACATTTGCATTTATCACCCTCACAGCTGCATTTACCGTCTTTGTGTTGGGAGCAGGTCAAAGCCTTACTATGCTCCGGACAGTTTTCACATTTGCACTGATCTCCCTGGCATGAGCAATTACCATCCTTATGTTCAGAACAGGTCATTGCGGTTTTTTTGCCATCATGGGCCTTCAGATGCATTTTACAAACGGGACACTTCCCTGCCTTATCGTAGGTTTTACCATCTTCACAGTCCATTGGGCATTGGTACTCCGCTGATGTATGCAACTCGGTATGGGATTCGGATTTGGTGTCGGTCTTTTGCTCTTTGCATGATGCGAATAATACGAAAGAAAAAGAAAGGAGAAGAATTGAAAGGGAAATCGGTTTGGTTTTCATCGGAATTGAATTTTCACAAAAATATTAATTATTTGATTGTCCATTTTCACTATATTAAGTAGTATTATCACTTAGCACAGAAAAAATGCGTTTAGTTTCAATTGTCATGCTGTTCCTCTTGGTTTTTAGCTGCAATAGGGCAAAGAAATCGGAAGAATTCAAGGAAAATGGAGTGCCTGCTCCACCTAAATTGAGCAAAGACTCCCAGATTTTTCTGGGTAATAGGTTGTTCTCTGAAAAAACATGCATTACCTGCCATGCTGTGGATCAACAAAAAATAGGGCCTTCTGTCATAGAGATCATGACCATCTATAAAGAAAAAAACGGCGATATTGTTGCCTTTTTAAAGGGCAAAACCCCACCCATTGTGGACACTACTGCGAGTCAAGTAGCCGTCATGCAAAACAATATCGATGGGTTTTTAAAAGAGGTGTCAGATGTAGAACTGAATGCATTGGCCACCTATATGTTGCATGTGGATGAGTTGAACAAGAATTAGTTAAAATAACAGTAGTGGTTCCTGTAACCATTATTCTTTGACTATCAATCTAATAATAGTAATGCTGTATTTGTTATCAAAAATGAAGGTCTTGGAGACTGTTCATTTTTCCTAATTTCCTGCGATGGTATATTTTATCACTAAATAATTTTTCTCCCTTATAATGTCCCAACTTAATAATTATTAATGCCTAATATGGATTATATGGGATATGAATTTCTTACGGAAAAATGAAATGAAAAGGCTTTTCCAAAGTATATTAGTATATGACCGATTTAACAGACGAATCGTTATTGAAAACCCTGTGTAATGGTGAGATCAAAAGTCTAGGCATTCTTTACGAACGTTATAAAGGCATATTGCATAATTATTTCTTACGGGTTACAGGGGATCAAGAGGCAAGTAATGACCTATTAATGGCAACTTTTGAAAGAATATATAAATATCGCCATAGCTATGAATCAAGAAAAAAGGTTCGCCCATGGATATTTCAGATTGCCTCAAATTTAATAAAGGATCATTACAAGAAATCAAAAAGATGGGTTTCGATCAATACATCCCATTATAAAGAGGAAACAATGAACACCGAAGTTTCAATGGATAGGGTGGCAAGGCACAAAAAGTTGCACAAAGCCTTGCACCAACTAAAGCCATCCCAAAGAAATATTATCAGCATGTATTACCTGTTGGAAATGAGCTATCAGGATATCTCGATAAGCGAAAATATTTCCGTCAATAATGCGCGCATCAAAATATGTAGATCTCTTAAAAAATTAAAGGAAATACTAAAAGATTCAGATCTATGAAAAATGAACAATTTGATAATGAAATAATGGATTATCTGGATGGTATTCCCATAAATAGTAACAATCAAAAGGCTTTTCAACAAGCAGGGGAACTAAAACAACTCCTATCGGAATTGCACGAACTACCCCTTGGGAAGGTTCACCCAACAACCGATGCAAAGGTTTATGAATTCATTGAAAACCTGGAAATAACAATGAATACGGAATCAAAATCCAGACTCAAATTAGACCCTAAGATCTTATATTTTACAATTGCGGCCAGTATAGCACTACTCTTCTATGTCTTTATGGATAACAATGGTTTTGAAGATCAGTATCGTTTACTGCCATCTAATCCTGAAAAACTTGGTTTTATATATGATTTAAACAATGAACAATTGGACTCCGAAGATGTTGAGTGGTTAAAAGCTGAATTGAAGAAAGAAACCCATCCCAACATCAAAGTAACCATTGTCGATTTATTGAACAATTATCCTTCCAAAATAGATAATGACTTCTTGAATGCTTTGCAAAAGGAACCTATACCTTCTGTTCAAATGGCATTCTTGGATGCGCTTGAAAATTCAGTAAATACAGATTTTTCAAATGAACTCGTCGTCTTTTCACAACGAAAGGATCTGGATAATACCGTTAGACTAAAAGTAGCACATATCTTGTCAATTCAATCCAAACAATAGTAACATCAAAAAACGAACAATCATGAAAACACTTAATCCAATCCTAGTATTAATTATTCTTTTGAGTATTGGCAATTTTAGCTTTGGTCAAAAAGACTTGTCCATTTACAGCGACATTGACGCTGTCTTTGTAAAATCATATTGGGGAAATATAAACGTTGTCGGAATCGATGCCAGTAATCAAGATATATTCGATTTAGAGGCGGTATATACTGACACTTTGAAGAAATCCAAAAACCTAAGGCAACTCTCCGACTACGTATCGTTTAAAGTTGAAAACAGGAAACTTTATATTGAAACAAGAGAGCCAAAAGGGTTTGAATCCATAGATTTAAACCTTAAAATGCCTGCAGACTTATTTCTTGAAATCAAACTTGAAAAAGGGGGTAATATTTTTGCCGATAATATGAAAAACGGCGTCGAGATCAACATTTTGAATGGCTCGGTCAATTTAGAGCGAATCGGCAAATATGCCCTTGTCAATGCCGCAAATGGCGAAATTGTGGCCAATTTCGATACTTTGGATGAGGGTATGCCCATTTCGTTAGTAACCATGAATGGGGGAGTTAATGCGACGCTACCGGACAATTCAAAACGCGATTTACGATTGATTTCTCGAAAGAATGGATTTGTACTATCCGATTTTGATCTGCTATCGGACGAAAAAATAATCAATCTGAATGTAAGACAATATTCAAAAAAACCAATAATCAATACAGCTCGTATTAATGGGGGAGGAGCCTTACTTTTCTTATCTACCGAGAATGGTCCAATATCCATTAAAAAAAATCGGTCATGATGAGAGCAAGTTGATAACTGGTATTAATGTTTAATTCCAAGAGTTTTAGATACTTTAGGGAGCCTAATTGCAGCCATTGTTCCCTAATACTGAATTCTCAACACTATTATTTTTAACACCATTTTATCGTTTTTTGCTGTTTTCAGTCTTAATATTGTTTCATCTTTGTATGTATATATTAAACAAAATGAGACGGAAAATCCAAAAGTTCTTGCTTGGTATCATTGTAATTTTTGCTGTTGAAGGTCTTTCGGCCCAGGTGAACACCATTATTTTCGGTGAAGTAATCGACGAACTTGGAACTCCCCTTTTTGGGGCTTCCGTTTTCTTGGAAGGTACACAACTGGGTGCTCAAACCGATTTTAATGGGAATTATAAAATTTCAGGGGTAGTCCCAGGTTCCTATAATTTAATAGTGAAGTATTTAGGTTATGAATCCCAAACCAAATACAACATTATTGTACGGTCAAAGGGTACTCCTGCCTATAATTTTGTGCTTCAGGAAGGCACTCAAAAGCTTAATGAAGTGGTGGTTTCAAACGCCAATATCATCACCCGGCCAAAAGAAACACCCCTTTCCACACAAACACTTTCTGCCGTTGAAATTGCCACCTACCCAGGTAGTAATAATGATGTTGTTCAAGTAGCACAGACGCTTCCGGGAGTGTCACCTTCTATAGGAGGATTTAGAAACGACCTTATTATCAGGGGTGGGGCCCCGAACGAAACCGTGTATTATTTAGATGGTATGGAAATCCCCAATATCAACCATTTTAGCACCCAAGGTAGTGCCGGTGGCCCTGTAGGGCTTATCAATGTATCATTTATAGATAATGTCACGCTAGCAACTTCTGCTTTTAATGCACGCTACGACAATCCGCTTTCTGGAGTGTTGCAGTTTGAACAGCGGAATGGTAATAGTCGAACCTTTGCTGGGAACTTTAGAGTGAGCGCCAGTGAAGCGGCATTGACACTAGAGGGACCTTTATTCAAAAAGGGAAGCGAGGAGTCCAAAACTACTTTTTTGGCTTCGGTGCGTCGCAGTTACCTTCAATTTCTGTTTCAGGCCATTGGCCTTCCGATTAGGCCCGATTATTGGGATTACCAATATAAAATCGACCATGAAATCAATGATTTTAACACGATTACGGTGCTAGGACTGGGTTCCATTGACGATTTTTCTGTAAGTCCACCAGAAGAATTCGATCCAGAACAGCAGGCGCAAGTAGAACAAGCTCCATTTATCATACAACGCACGAATACCATGGGAGTAAGTTGGCGTAATCGTTTTAAAAATGGAAATGGCTATATGTTGACCACCTTGAGCAACAATACCTTAGCTAACGATTTTACACGTTATCAAGATTCTGAAAATGAAACAGGGATCGTTTTTAATAATGATGCCCGTGAATCAGAAACCAAACTGCGTTACGAGGTGACACAGTTTTTTAAAGATTGGAAGTTGACTTGGGGTTTCAATGTGCAACATTCCGATTATACCAATGCAACCCTCGATGTGCGCAATAACTTGACCTTTGATACTGCCATTGATTTTGTGAAATATGGTTTGTTTGCCAATGCCACCCGCTCGTTTTTTGAAGATAAACTGGATCTTTCACTTGGATTCAGGATAGATGATGATAGTTTCACGGGAAACGAGAGTCTTTTGAGTACTTTTTCGCCGCGTTTTTCGGCCTCCTATGAGTTTGCCCCGAATTGGCGTATCAATGGTTCGCTGGGACGCTACTTTAAGATTCCTCCTTATACGATATTAGGTTTTAGGGATAATACGAATACATTGGTGAACCAAGATGTTGATTATACTCAAAGTGATCATTTCGTATTGGGGCTTCAACATTACTTTACGCCATCGAGTACTATTTCATTTGAAGGGTTCTATAAGCGTTATGAGGATTATCCGGTTTCGGTCCGTGACCAGGTCTCGTTGGCCAACAAAGGGGGCGGCTTTGAAGTTTTAGGTAGCGAACCTATTGAGACAGTAGGTAAGGGTCGCAGCTATGGAGCCGAGCTACAGTTTCAACAAAAACTATCACATAATTTCTATGGTATTTTCTCGTACACCTGGTTTTATAGCGAGTTCACAGGTTTTGATACCAACACTTATTTGCCTTCGGTTTGGGACAGCCGCCATCTTATATCATTTGTTGGGGGATACAAATTAAAGCGCAACTGGGAGCTGAGCTCAAGAT
>JAHHKH010000376.1 GCA_018679695.1 Maribacter sp. | reverse complement strand
ATTGATAACTGTACCAAGTCGGAAAGAACGATAAAAAGCCCTATATACCATAGTTTAATATTGAAGAAAATCAATCGAACCTCTTGGTTGGGAATATAGGCACAAATAAAAATCAAAACAGCACGTACGCCCGCTGAAGCACCAATCAGGGCCGCATTGATCTTAAAAAATACGGGGAATACATTATAACTGACCATAAAGAAAAGTCCACCAAGTAATACCCCTAAAAAATAGACGTTCAAAAATCGTTTGCCGCTAAACAGGTTAAGGAAAATGCGTCCAACAAAATATAATACCAGCATATTCCAGAAAATATGTCCCAATCCGGCATGAAAAAATGAATAGGTTATGATCGACCATGGTTGGGTCAGGAAATCAAAAAAGTCCTTCGGTAATTGAAACCATTGTACAATTGCCTCTTTGTTAGTAGCCATTAGTAGTGTAAACAGGCCATTTATAAGGAATACCAGCACATTTATAGCAATGAGTTTCTCAGCTATCGATAACCTTGCAAATTGATATTTAAAGTTCCCTGTTGCCATATTTAATTCCAACGTTTATCATTGAATTGGTTTTTCTTCCAATACCACATCATTATAAAACCGGCCACGGCCCCGCCGACATGGGCGAAATGGGCAATGCCTTGACCGAATATCCCATACCCTGTAACACCTGAGAAAAGGTCCAATGCTATTAAAACAGGAATAAAAATCTTTGCCTTTATGGGGATGGGTAGGAATATCAAAAAGAGTTCGCTATTGGGATATGACATCCCAAAAGCCACCAAAATTCCATAGATAGCACCAGATGCACCTACCGCGGGTGTATTGTATGCACTTAAAAAATTATCGATTGTGCTTTTAGGCGCCAGATCATACCAAGCAGGACTGTATTGCCCCCCCGATATGATTTCCATAATTTCATTTTTTGCGATTCCCGAATTAACCAGCGCTTCAATCCCTTCGCTAAAATGATAATAATTCACTCCTGTATGAATGAGTGCAGCCCCAAGTCCGGCCGAAAAGTAAAAGAACAAAAACTTGTTTCTGCCCCACATACGTTCCAAAGGGGTGCCAAAAGCCCAAAGGGCATACATATTGAACGCTATATGCGTTAACCCTCCATGCATGAACATGTGTGAAACCATTTGCCAAAACCCAAAATTCCCATTTTTTGGAAACCAAAGTGAGAGCCATTCATACATCTGGTCACCAAACAAATAAGTGGCAATAAATAATAGAACGTTTATAATCAGTAAATGCTTAATAGCATCGGTTAATCTCCCCATTTAAATAAATTTTTTATCAATATCACTTTCAGTTATAGTCACATAAACTGGTTTGTTAAACGGACTCACCCTAGATTCCTTACAGCCGAATAAATTATTTACAAGGGAAATTTGTGAGGCGTTGTTCAAAACCTCCCCCGTCTTTACAGATAGAGTTTTAGCTAGTGTCTTTGCCAACACATCGGTCTGTGAAAAACTGTTTTCCGCAACTTGCATTTGATAATCCGATATTAATTGATCCAATACAATTCCCACCTCACTTTCAGTAACCATCAATGGAACACCTGTGATTTTCAATTCTTCATCACCGATCTCGGAAAACATAAAACCAATGGTCATTAGACTATCCTTGATTTCTTTTAATATATCGATATCCGATTTAGAGAAAGACATTCGCAATGGAAATAATAACTGTTGACTTACGGCTTCATTAAGGGTAATATTCCTTAAAAACTGCTCGTAGAGTACCCTTTGATGTGCTCTGCTCTGGTCAATCACCACCATTCCCGACTTGATGGTCGTAACTATATACTTTCGACGCAATTGAAAAGTAGTTGCAATCGATTCCGTTTCTTCTTGTTGGCCTTGGAAAATAGAACCTGTTATAGCATCAGATTCAAATTTTACACTGCTAAAACCAACTTCCTTACCCATTTTGGAATCCAATCCCACGTACAAGTTCTCCCAACCTTCGGTACTTTGCTTTTTATATGCCAGGGTGCCCGTTGTTTTTTGAGGCATTTCCTTAAAAGGATTAAACCCGGTATCAACCGTTACTTTGGGTTGCATAACACTTTTATCCTTGTAATAATATGGAGTGTCAAGATTTTGGTCATGCTCAAAATCCAGTTCTGGAACTATATTAAACTGGCCTAAACTATGTTTGATCGTTGATCTTAGAATTGCATACAAGGTATGTTCATCATCAAACTTGACTTCGGTTTTGGTAGGATGTATATTGATGTCAATAGAACCTGGGTCAACCTCTAAATACAGAAAATATCCCGGAAATGAATCTGGCTTGATCAGGCCTTCAAAAGCGGATAGTACGGCATGGTGTAAATAGGGACTTTTAATATAGCGATTGTTCACAAAGAAGAACTGCTCTCCCCTGCTCTTCTTGGCAAACTCCGGCTTATTGATAAAACCGGATATTTTGACCACTTGTGTCTCTTCTTTTACAGGAACTAATCTTTCATTGGCCTTGCTTCCAAAAACATGCACAATGCGCTGTCTTTGATTCACATTGGGCAGATTGAACAATTCGCTCCCATTATTGTAATAATTAAATGCAATCCCAGGGTGTGCCAAGGCTACCCTGTGAAACTCATCGGTAATATGCCTAAGTTCCACTAAGTTCGATTTTAAAAAATTTCGCCTTGCAGGTATATTGTAAAAAAGGTTTTTAACCAATATTGAGGTTCCCTTGGGAGCCACACTCACTTCTTGAAATTTTATCTCGCTACCCTCAATTCTCAAATGGGTGGCCATTTCCTCTTGCTCGGGTCTGGTCTGCATCTCAACATGCGCAATTGCCGCTATTGATGCCAAGGCCTCTCCACGAAACCCTTTTGTGTTCAAATTGAACAAATCCTCAGCCTTTTCTATTTTGGAAGTCGCATGCCTCTCAAAGCTCAATCTAGCATCGGTGCCACTCATGCCAATACCGTTATCAATGACTTGAATAAGGCCTTTACCCCCATCTTTTATAATAAGTTTTATTGATGTAGCCCCTGCGTCTATGGCATTTTCAAGGAGTTCTTTCACTACCGATGCAGGTCGTTGTACAACTTCTCCGGCTGCTATCTGATTCGCAACATGGTCTGGCAAAAGTTTTATAATATCTGCCATTATTGCTTAAAGAATATGGAAAGATCAAAATCGATGATGTATAGGAAAATGAAAATCAATACGGCTATAATAATGATCATTCTTATCTTTAAATTTCGGTCGCCTTCGGTCTTTAAATCATCCATCGCCGAATTGAATTTTCGTTTTATTCCTCTGGGCGTATCCACGGTGCTTCGATATTTATCGAATCTCGATTCCATTTTATAAGGATTCCCTTTGCCTTTATCATCATAGAAACGAGGCTTATAAGCGTACTTCTTATTTTTACCTCTACGCGTTATTTTACTCAACATACCCATTGCTTCAAAGTTACTTAAAATCAAAAAATATGCTGTAAATCGTTTGCCAAAATTTGTTAACAGTACAATGGCATAAAATAATAAGAGACTCGTATTGCCTTTATTCCAGGAAACCAAGTGCTATTTACCCAGAGCTGCCATTTTAACTGCAGCAACAGCAGCTTCAGCACCTTTGTTGCCGTGCCTGCCCCCACTACGATCTTTGGCTTGTTGCCAGGTATTATCGGTTAGCACACAAAAAATGATTGGAGTTTCATATTGTACATTCAGTTCCATTATCCCTTGGGCAGTGGCATTACAAACAAAATCAAAATGCTTGGTTTCACCCTGGATTACACTTCCAATGGCGATAACAGCATCTAATTTCTCTGAAGCAATCAGCTTTTTTGTACCAAAGGCGAGTTCAAAACTACCCGGTACGTTCCAACGAATTATGTTTTCTTCCAATGCACCACAGTCCAATAAAGCATCAAAAGCACCTTTGAATAGTGCTTCGGTAATTTCAGGATTCCATTCAGAAACGACGATCCCAAACCGAAAGTCCTTCGCGCTTGGAATCGTTGTCTTATCGTAAGCCGATAAATTTTTATTAGCCGTAGCCATTAATTGGTATTTTTTGCCATTCCTATAAAAGCGTCAATGGTGGCAGCCTCATCGGATGATGGGAACTCATCCTTTATCCTTTGGAAATATTTCAAAGCTTTGTCGTTCTGCTGCAATTCCATGGCTGTAATACCAGATTTGTATAGAAATTTAGGAGCGGTATAGTCATTTACACTATGGGCTACAGCGCTTTCATAGTAGCCCAATGCATCCTCAGGTTGTCCTAACTGCATAAAGGCATCACCCAAGCCACCTTTTGCTAGGGCTCCTAAGATATCATCATCGGAAGAAAATTGCTCCAAATACGAAATCGCATTCTCGTATTCCTGCATATCGAGATAGGCCATACCTACCGAATAATTAGCCAAATTGGCTGCCTTGGTGCCTTTATACTCTTCAATAATATCTAAAAAGCCATATTTACCTTCGGCTCCATTCAAAGCCAAATTGTAAAGAGAATCCTTTGCTGTGCTCGTGTTCAACGCCTGTTCAAAGTACTGCTGCGGGTACAAAAGCTCGTTCGTGGCTTCGGCCTCCTTTGGCTTTTGAATAAATTGGTTATATGCCAAATATCCTAAAACAGCTACAGCAACTACCCCAATGACACCAAGAATATAGTTCTGGTTTTTTGAAACCCATTCCTCAGTCCTCGAAGCACTCTCGTCCAAGGTACTAAATACCTCAGCCGTTGTACTTTCCTGCTCTTTTAATCTTTGTTCTTCAGCTTTGTTTTTAGGTTTAAAACCTCGCTTTTTGTAAGTTGCCATCCCAATTTCTATTAACCGCGCAAAAATAAAGTTTTTATTGAAATCCGAAGCGGTATTTATTCGTTATTTTTGGATATTTTCCATATAACCCATGTGATACTATAAAAATTCAGAGTTTCCCAGAATGTTTCTCAAAAGATTATCGCTCATTAATTACAAGAATTTCGACTCCCAAATCTTTGAGTTCGACAGTAAGACCAATTGCTTTGTTGGTCCCAATGGGGTGGGCAAAACCAATGCCTTGGATGCCATATACCACCTTTCTTTTGGAAAAGGATACTTCAATCCCGTTGCTACACAGAATATAAAACATGAAGAAGAATTTTTCGTAATTGAAGGGGAATTTGAAAAATTCAATAGGGAAGAAAAAATTGTTTGCAGCCTTAAAAAGGGTTTGAAAAAAATCATTAAAAGAAACGGCAAAGCCTATGAGCGCTTATCGGATCATATTGGACTTTTACCTTTGGTTATTATTTCCCCAGCGGATCGTGATCTCATTACTGAAGGAAGCGAAACGCGAAGAAAATTCATCGACGGCGTAATATCCCAATCGGACAAGGACTATTTACAGACACTCATCAAATACAATAAAGTGCTGCTACAACGAAATTCGTTGCTTAAATACTTTGTAGCCAACCATACATTCGATGCTACCACTCTCGCTATCTATGATGAACAATTACATACGCACGGCACGGAAATATTCAAAAAACGTTTGGGATTCATTGAAGCGTTCATTCCCATATTCAAGGAACAATACACCGTTATATCTGGAGGTAATGAGGAAGTAACATTGAGTTATGACAGTAAGTTACTCGATGGTGATTTATTGGGTCTGTTAGCGCAAAACATTGAGAAAGACCGAATTCTTCAATATACCAGTGTAGGGATACATAAGGATGACCTGAGCTTGCAGATTGCCAATCATCCCATAAAAAAGTTTGGGAGCCAAGGCCAGCAAAAATCATTTCTGATCGCCCTTAAATTTGCACAGTTCCACTTCATAAAAGAACAGGCCAAAACTACTCCAATCTTGTTGCTGGACGATATTTTCGATAAACTTGATGAAAGTCGCGTTGCCCAAATTGTTGGGATGGTCGAAAATGAAAATTTTGGACAGATATTCATAAGCGATACCCATGCCGAACGTACCGAGGAAATCGTGAAAAACATCCATCAGTCCTATAAAATATTTAAATTGTAAAATGGGAAAGCATTTGTCTTTGGTTATTGTTCTTTTGTTATTGGGATGTCATAACAGGATCTCATCGGAAAATCTTATACTTTTAAATGGATATTGGGAAATTGAAAAAGTAATCCTACCAAATGGGGAAACAAAGGAATATGAGCTGAATACAACCATTGATTATATCGAGATCAAGGATTTATCGGGTTTCCGAAAAAAAGTATACCCAAAATTTGATGGTACCTTTGACACGTCGAACGATGCGGAACTATTTTCGATAGTAGCACAAAACGATGGATTTGAAATACACTATAAAACCGAACTTAGTACATGGATTGAGGTGTTGAAAACCCTAAGCGAGGATTCATTCTCTGTTACCAATGCAGAACAAATTACATACTATTATAAGCGATTTGAACCAGTTAATGTTATCCGATAATGGCAAGACGAAAAAAGGGTGATTTACCTTTGAGCGAAGCGTTGAGCGATTTCATTCAAGAGAATAAATTACAGAAAGGTATTGACAAAGTAAATGCTCGAGAGGCTTGGGAACGCTTAATGGGCAATGGGGTAAACAACTATACTACTGGCGTAGAGTTGCACAACCACACTTTGTACGTCTCCTTATCGTCATCGGTACTGCGTGAAGAATTAAGCCATGGCAAATCCAAAATTATTGATATGCTCAATGAAGAGCTTGGAAAAGATTTAATAAAAAAGATAGTCTTACGATAAAAAAAGACCACCCAATTAGGGTGGTCTTTTTTATTGCGTAATTTTTTTAATATATCTCTCTACCCGAAAAATGAAATGCGCCTTCAATAGCTGCATTCTCATCGCTATCCGAACCATGCACCGCATTCTCACCTATATCCTTGGCATATAATTTACGAATGGTTCCTTCAGCAGCCTCAGCAGGATTTGTAGCACCTATCAAAGCCCTAAAATCCTCAACCGCATTTTCTTTTTCCAAAATTGCAGATACAATAGGTCCTCTGGTCATAAACTGAACCAAATCCCCAAAAAATGGACGTTCTTTATGAATAGCATAAAACTCCTCGGCATCCCTTCTGCTCAACTGGATATATTTCATTGCTATGATCTTAAACCCGGCCGAAGTTATCTTTTCCAAAATGGCACCTATATGGCCATTTTCAACGGCATCTGGCTTGATCATCGTAAAAGTTCTGTTTGTTGTCATTTGCACAAATTTTGGGCAAAAGTACGTTTTATTCGTGAATCGGCAAGCCTCAAAATGATTGCATTGATTCCAGCTGGAATTCACTATGATTACCCCCCAGAGTGAAGAGAATATCATATGAATAAAGGTCAGGTTTGACAAAAGCCAGATTTCTTTCAACAACCACCTTTTGATTTCATTACTGATTTTCTTCAACCTTTTACGCTAGCTTTCATCGGTAAAATTGTCTTTTATGATGAAAGTATAGGCTATATTACTATCTTTGCGCGCATGAATTTAGCGGATATAAATGCAGTAAGGGAGCTGCTTTCCAAACCACAGAAAGTCGTTATCGTACCCCATAAGAATCCAGATGGAGATGCCATTGGTTCGACCTTGGCACTCTGGCATTATCTCAAAAACATGGGCCAGAAGGCTACAATAGTAGTTCCCAATGATTATCCTAAGTTCCTAAAATGGATGCCAGGCTGTGAACATATCCTCAATTTTGAAAAAGAGAATTCCCAAGCCAAGCAAAAAATCGAAGAAGCTACCCTTATTTTTACATTGGATTTCAATCACTTGGGACGCATTGGACAAATGGATGCGCATCTAGAAAACGTGGATGCTTTGTTCATTATGATCGACCACCATCAGTTACCCGCCGATTATGCACAAATCATGTATTCTGATGTGAGTATGAGTTCAACCTGTGAGATGATCTATAATTTAATAGAATATTTAGGCGATGTTGACCAAATAACCTCCGAAATGGCCGACTGTCTTTACACGGGAATTATGACCGACACCGGGTCGTTCAAATATTCGTCGACAACCAGTCGAACCCATAAGGTGGTCGCTTCGCTAATCGATCAAGGGGCAGAAAACACTAGGGCCCATAATCTGGTATATGATACCAATACCCCTGATCGTCTGCATCTTTTGGGATGTGCTTTACGAAACATGGTGATTTTAGAAGAATATAACACTGCCTATATC